>JBEBTM010000001.1:0-47942 GCA_040393745.1 Thermogutta terrifontis
CGCCACCGCCGAATCGCCAAGCCCGCCATGCCAAGCCCAAAGATCAGCATTGATGCCGGTTCCGGTGTCGTCGTGTTTGTGAAATGCTGGTCGTCAAACGTGTAATATGCGTGGAACTCGCCGCCGTTGAACAAGTCCGCCGAGCCGACAAAGGCTTGCCCGGAAATATGGCCCGAGTTCACGTTCAAATGCGAGTCGACGGCCAAAATGCTCGCGTTGATCTCCGCCTTGGTCGCATTGATCGTGTCGATCGAGCCGTCCACATTCAGGAGCAAATTGCTGCCGTTGAACGTGCCGGCAATCTCGTCGCGGTTGTTTTCGCCGTCGATGTAAAGCTCCTTCCGCAGATTCAGGATGCCCGTCCCATCGTCGTCGAGAATGTTCATGATGAGCGTGACATCGTCGCCGCCGATAATGTCGATGAACCCGCCGTTGTCGACCAGATACTGGAATAACGAGTTGCCCAGAGTGACCGTTTGAACGCCTGTCAGTCCGGTCAGGTCGATTTCGTAATTACCTTGGTAACCGGTCCCGGTATCGTTCGCCTTGGCGAAGCTACCTGTGATCGAATCCGCGTAGTTCCAGAGCGACGAGGAAACCATACGGAGTTCTTCCTTGGCCACGGCAAAGTCGAACGGCAATGTGGAAATACCGCCGGCTTCCCAAGACGTCATGGCCGGACTGTTATATTGCGGAACTTCCTGGACGTAGATGTTGCCTGCCGTGGCGACATAATCCGGGGTGAGTTTATTGTAGGCGTCAATTCGCTTATTGCTTGCACCGATCACGTTCCATCGATCGCTCGTGGCATCGGAATTGTAAGTGACTTTACCGCCGATATAAGCGTTGCCATCGTAGACGTCGGTGCCCGAAGCTCGGACATTACCGCCGACGACAAGGACCGGGCCGTCCTGGTGCAGACCCATCTGGCCGGACCCGAAGCCGAAATTGCGCGTCGTGACGTTGCCCTGAATTGCCGCGTGGCCTTCAATGTCCCCGCCGGTCTTGGCTGTCGCTTCGGTCCCGCTGACGGCGTAACCGCCGGTGAAATCGCCGAAAACGACGTTGTTGTAGCCGGAGGAGATGCCGAAAAACTGCTGAATGGAGCTGGTCGATTCAACGTCCGCTTTGGCGGAAGCGTTCCAAGCGACAAGGGTCGATAGGAGAAAAAGTCCGAGGATCAAGTGAGTGGTTGATTTCATCATGGCTTATTCAATATAGGTAAGGCGGGTATTTTGCGTTGGATGGTCTACCGATTTGTAATGGTATTATATCACGATGCAATTTTTGTGCCAGTGGAAATCTTGTTAATTTCAGGCAGAAAAGCCGGGACCACACGTGTAAACAAACGGTTTGCGGTGTACTCCAAGTGCCTTGTTTTGCCCGAAATGCATGTTGAAGTGTAGCATTTTGCCGCAATTACCGCACCGTCGCCGCCATGCTACGGACGAGCGTATTCCGTCGGCTCAGGTAGGTTGCCAGTGCGGCGTCCAGGGGCGTGCTGGTGCGGAAAAGATGATAATCGCACTGAAGTTTTGTGCAGCCCTGTTTGATTTCTTCGAGATATTCCTCCAAGGCGGCCATATATCCTTGGCGAAGCATACGCGGATCGCAGCGAATCTGGACAGGCAGTTCCAGACCTTCGAAGCGTGTCGGACCGCCGAGGGTGAAGTCAAGCTCCATGTCGTCCATGACATGCAAGACCAAAACGTCGTGGCCATGGCTCCGGAGGTAGCGGAGTCCCTGGAAGAGGCCGTCACGCTGGACGAGAAAATCGGAAACGACGACCACGAGCCCATTCGGCCGGATCACCTCGGCCGCTGTTCGCATGGCGTCCTGCATGTTCGGCTGGGATTCCTTGATCTGTTGGAGCAAATCCTCGAACGAAGGAATCTCCGTGGCCGCCCCGCCCCGCTCTTCCTTCTTTTCCACGTTCCATTTCCCGTTTTCCATGAGATGGGCAATGGCGTGCAGGTGCGACTGTTTCATCTTGGCGGGCATGACGGTTTGGGCGTCTTTGTCGAAGGTGATACAGCCGACCGCATCCTGTTGCCGGAGTGCCAAATAGGCCAGCGAGGCGGCCAGAGTGCAGCCGTAATCGTATTTCGACAGGGCTCCACTGCCGTAGAGCATGCTCTTGGAGACGTCGATGAGCAAAGTGAGGCGGAGGTTGGTATCGACTTCGTACTGTTTGACGTAGAGCCGGTCCTGTTTGGCCCAGACTTTCCAGTCGACGCTCCGTGGATCGTCGCCGGGCGCATATTGCCGGTGCTGCCGGAATTCGACGGAGTTGCCGAAGTGCCGACTCTTGTGCATACCGCTGAGAAAACCGTCGACAACGTGTCGAGCCCGGAGATCGAGCCGGGAAATACGCTTCAGTGTTTCTGGATGGAAGTAGTTCATGTGTCGGTCAGTAAATGACGTTGAATTATCGTAAAAAAGCGGTCACCGACGTCTTCTCGCCGCTCGGCTAAACGGGATGTGAAAAGGAGTTATTGAAGGCTCTCAGTAGCGTCGTATCGTGGCGGGGTCCAAGCCGAAAAAGCCGGGGTGATAACCTGCCTTGCGCAGGTGGGAAATGGCGTTACAGTGCAGGATGACCAAAAGGACCAGGCCGACCAGCGGTATCATGCTCATCGCGCCATAGCAGACGCTGGTCGTGGTATCATGCCCGAGACTGTGCGCGAGAATGCCGAGGAAGATGGGAAGCAGGATTCCCGCTACGGCACCGGCAATCCAAAATAGACAGCAGACGAGGGAGAATACATAAAACCATGCGGCTTCTTTGTCGGGTGTGATGTCCCAAAGCTTTTCGTGAAAGAGCACGATGACAAAGGCGATCGCGAAAGGAACCACGGCCATTGCGATACCGAACGTGAGCGTGTTCATCACCCGACGATGAGCGAGAGCAAGGTCCATAATTGAGATGGTCTTCTCGGATTCCTTCTTAAGCGGTTTGGTCGGTTCGGGAGGTGCGGAGGTCGGCGTGTCGGGCGGCGGGTAAATCCCAGAGGAATGCTTCTCCAGGGCGACCAGTGTGTCGAAAATATTGGATTCCGACGCCGAAAGCTTGGCGGGCGGAAACTGCGGCGCCGCAGTGCGAAGCGGTGTCGGGGGCACGGCGGGCATGACTCCGGAAGAGCTTGCGGCCGACCGATGCGTGGCCGTTGTCGGCGGAGCGAACAAGCCCTTAATGGTCGTGGCCGGAATCCAGGTCGTGGTTCCCTCGCAGCGCAACATGTCCTCCGGCCGCAGGACGCCTTCCGCCGCCAAGATTTTCAACTCGACGCCGCTGACCGGGCCGAAGCGCTGTTCGCCTTTGCGATAATACCATTCAGGGTCGGACATGAGTCGGTTGAGAGTAGGTCAACATTGCTGGTGCATCAAAAGGGTATTTCATATTTTAGACGGAAATTTCCGCTGCCGTTTACAATTCTCCCTCGGTCAATCCGGCGTCCTGTTTCAGGCGGTCTTCTTTTTCCCAGTGCGTCACGGCCTGGGCCGTGACGAAAAAGTTGAACAGCATGACCAACGTCATGAAGCCGATGGACATTTGGACGACTTTGTTGTCGCGGATCACGGCCAAATAATCCGGCATGGACAAAAACGCCCAGGCCACGAAAACGACCAGCAGATACAACGGGGAAACGTATTTCATCACGAAGCAGTAAAACCGGGGAATCTTGATCGCTGCGCCGCGTTCCAATTCCGCCATGCTTGTTTTCAGGCCCAAAACCCAGCCGAACATGAAGACCTGTACGCCGGCCATGATGAAGATCAAAATATTCGCCACCCAAAAGTCGAAGGTGTCCAGGGCCGTCAATTTATCCGTGAAATATGCCGTGAAACAGGCCCCGACCAGCGTGATCAGGCCCATGATCGTCACGCTCGCCTTTCGGTTGAGCCGGAGCCCCTCCTCCAGCAGCGCGATGCCCGGCTGGAGCGTGGAAATCGAGCTCGTCACCGCCGCCAGAAACAAGAGCGAGAAAAACAGGAACCCGAAGAAATTGCCAAGCGGCATTTGGGCGAACACATTCGGCAGCGTTTGGAATCCGAGCCCGAAGGAATTGCCGAGATTTGCTTTGACGAATGCCGGGTCCAAAAAAGCCGGCCCGAAAAAAATGAAAGTGGCCGGTACGACCATCATCACGGCAACCACGGCCTCACAGAATCCATTGCCCGCAGCAGCCGTGAGGCTCGACAGGGCGATGTCGTCACGCCGGCGGGTATAACTGGCATAGGTGCAAATCACGCCGAAGCCCAAGGAGAGTGAAAAGAAAACCTGGCCGGCTCCGGCGAGCCAAATTTTCGGGTCCGACAGCGTTTGCAGTATCGTCTTGCCCGGCGCGGCGGGATTCCAGACGAAATTCAGTCCGTCCAGCACGCTCTGTCCCGGCAGGCCCGTAGGATTACCCAGCGTCAGGACGCGGAACAAAATCACGAACGAGCAGATCAGCAAGGCGGGCAACGCGAGTTTGCAAAACCATTCGATGCCTTTGACCACGCCTCGATAAATCAGGAAGAAATTGAACGCGAAACAAGCGAACATGCCTAGCAGGCTCGGATTCAAAAGACCACCTTGGAACAGGGTTCCGTGCCCCGCCATGCCGCTGGTTTGGTTGAAAAGTGCGGCGAAATATTCCGAACTTCCGCTTCCGATGCTCCCCGTCAAGTACCGTACAGCGTAGAGCAGACACCAGCCTTCGATGAAAATGTAATACGAAAAAATGATCGTCGTCAGGGTCACGCAAAGCGAACCGCAATAGGCCATGCCGCGTTTACCCGTAACGCAACGAAAGATGCCCGGCGCGGAATTGAAGCCCCGAACGCCGGCATAACGGCCGATGGTCCATTCGGCCCAGGCGATAGGAATGCCCAGTAGCAGGAAGGCGACGAAGTAGGGGATCATGAACGCTCCACCGCCGTAGGTGGCTACTTGGCCGGGAAAGCGCAGGAAGTTCCCCAAACCGACAGCGCTGCCGGTCACGGCCAGGATCACGCCGAACTGGGTGGCCCAGTTTTCCTTTCTCGGTGAATTCACGAAACCAACGGTCGGGGAGGATAGAATCGCTTGCGTTTGAGCCAATTTCGGCACACTTCTAACAGCATCCTTGAAATTTTAACGTATTTCGAATTAAAAGTACAGACTGGCAACCACTCGTTTAAACGAGCGACCCGAACTCCGATGACTTTCAAATCCGTATCGGTACAATCATGAAATTCGTTACAATCACGGCATGTGGCACATTCGAAAAAATCCGAAAATCTTTCCTCTTTTAACGATTTCATGTAATGCGGACAACCGCCTTTTCCGATAATCTCAGTGAATGATTCCATCCACGTTGTTATTCAAGGATGAAAGCCCATGAAAAGAAAACATTTCCCCCAAGCGACCTTATTTCGCCAAACTGCCTTGTCGTGCATCTTGGCTCTGTTCGTAGCAAATGCGACGGCTCAGGAGATTCGCCAGGCGTATCAATCGCAACCCACTGGTATGGCGTCGGTTCGCGGTAACGGTATCGTCCAGGCCCACTGGAATCAGGAAACGCCTCCGGCTCCCGTACAGCAGGTTCAGTACCAACAGCCCGCCCCTACGGAAAACCGTCTGGTCGAGCCCATGCCGCTTTACCAATCTACGCAGAACTCTCAGTACATTCCGGCGAATCAGCTTGGACAGCATCTCCAATCGGGCATGGCATCGTCTCAAAAGCTGAACCCGCCGTCTGGGCAGTTTCATCAAAATGCTCAAACACCCGGCATGGCTGTAACGCATCCTCAAGCGGTTATCCCCGCAGCACCAGGTTACGCTTCCATGCCCGGCCATCCGATCAGGCAAGCGAGTCACCCGCAGGAATTCTACAATACCCAGCCCCAAGCCCTTCAGGCTGCCCCGACGCCGCAAGTCGCAAATGAGACCGTAGTGCGTAATCATCGGCTCCAGCAACTTACACCGCAGCAGTTCGAACAGAAATTGCTTAATAAGCTCGGCAACCGCCTCGTGCCGGTCCGGGTCGAAGAATCGGCGAACCAGTCCCGCTTCCGTTTGCCGACTCGTGACGGTTCTCAGGTCGAATTGACCGTTGATCGGGAAAACGGCATGACGACGCTCGTCGGCACGACCAAGATGGTCGACTCTTGCCTGCAAATCGTTCAGCTCCTGGACGTCCGCGAAGTCGTCGGAGGTCCGACCACACAGTTCGTTCCCGTACAGAATCAACAGGCGGTCATCCAAGACGCGGCCAATCTGCTCAATCGGGAAAGTCAACGTATGGCCCAGGCTCAGCCTGCCGGCCAACCCGTTCAACGGCCCGAAGACGGCGCGACACGCTTCGTACAACCCGGGGCGACCCAGCAGCCCGGTCAACTGACCGAACAGGGTATCGCAGCCGCCTTGGAAACCGTCGGTTCGGTGGTCGGACCGGTCAGCATCAACGTCAACTCGGATCTCGGAATCGTCACCATCACGGGTGCTCCCGAGGATGTTCGAGTCGTCATGAGCGTCCTGGGCAGCCTTGAGCAAATCAGCAAAGAGCAGGAACCGCTTGTCGAACTCGTCCAGCTTGAACACGGCGATTGCTACCGTGTAAACACCTTGGTTCAGCAGCTTTACTCGCAGATTTATTCGACCCGGCGCGGCAATCTGGTCATGTTGCCTCTGATCAAGCCGAACACGATTCTCATGGTCGGCCAGAAGGAAAGCATCGACACGGCCAAGGAACTCGTCGCCAAGCTCGACACACCTGTTCGACCCAATACGCAATACCAGATTTTCCGGCTCCGCAACGCGGCCGCTTCGGAACTTCAAACGGAAATCACGAATTTCTACAATAACTCGCAACGGTCCGGACTCGGCCTGGAAGCCCAGGTTTACATTATCAGCGACTATCGAACGAATTCGCTCATCGTGCAGGCCAATCCGCGCGACATGCTCGAAGTCACGACGATGATCCAGAAATTGGACTCGCCCGGCAGCGACGTGAAGAATACGGTCAAGACCTTCCCGCTGAAAAACGCGATTGCCAGCGATTTGGCGACGACGTTGCAAAACGCGCTGTCCGTTGCCAGTACGGGAACCAGCGGCGGGTTCGGCGGCAACCAGAACAGTCAGTCGACGATGCGGAGTCCGGCCTTGGAATTCCTGAATCCGAGCGACCAGCAGATTCTCAGCGCCGCCTCCTTGTACGATGTGCGAGTCGTCGCCGACACCCGGAGCAACATGCTTATCGTTTCGGCTCCCACGGAAACCATGCCGGTGATCGCCGCGCTGATCGCCCAGCTCGACCAGCTTCCTTCGGCCGAATCGCAGATCAAGGTTTTCACGCTTGTCAACGCCGACGCTTACACGCTCACGACCATGCTCACGAACCTGTTCGCGTCAACCTCGTCCGGCACCGGCGGCTTTGGAACCACGGGTTCGAACAGCTCGCAGATCGCCACGGTCCGGCCGGGCATCGAGGAAACCGAAAGCACGCTCGTTTCCGTGCGTTTTGTCAGCGACATCCGTACGAACAGCATCATCGCCTGCGGCAGCGCCGGCGACATGAGCATCGTCGAGGCCCTGCTGCTCCGGTTGGACGAAGAAAACATGAACAACCGCAAGATCATCGCCATGAAGCTGGCCAACAATCCCGCTTCGGAAATCGCGACGATCATCAACGATTTCGTGAGCCAGGAACGTCAACTGGAAACACAGAACAGCACCTACCTGCTGCCGCAGAGTCCGTTGGAACAATACCGCAAGGAAGTCATTGCCACCTCGGAAGCGAACACGAATACGCTTATCGTCAGCACCACGCCGCGTTATTTCGAACCAATCCGAAAATTGGTCATCGAACTGGACGAGCGCCCCCTGATGGTCGCCCTGCAGGTGTTAATCGCCGAAGTCCGCATGACGCATAACCGCGACCGGGGCATTGAAATCGCTCTCCAGGATTCGCTCCTGTTCAATCGTGGCATCGCCGGTGACGGGCCGGGCTTCCTCTTCGGCAATCCGAGTTACGGTATCCCGACGGGCAACGTCAATCCGGGCACGGTCGGCTCACAGGGAATCACGAACTTCGGCACCGGCCGAACCAACGGTAACGGCATCGGCGGTTTCACCTTCGCCGCGTCGAGCGAATCGGTCAGCGTACTGGTTCGAGCCTTGGAAGAACAAGGCAAAATTCGAGTCCTGAGCCGCCCCCAGATCACGGCCATGCACAATCTCCGCGCCACGATTTCCGTCGGGCAGGACGTTCCCTATGTCACCAGTTCGGACTCGAACAACTCCGGCGGAACGACGAGTGCGACCGACTACCAGAAGGTCGGCACCATCCTGGACGTGATCCCACGCATCACGGCCGACGAGCAGGTCGTCATGGACGTTTATATCGAAAAGTCGAGCGTCGGCAACGTCGCCGACGGGATTCCGATCGCGGTTTCCGGCGGCCAGACGCTTTACTCGCCCAAGATCAATCGGACCAACGCCCAAACCACGGTCAGCGCCATGGACGGGGAAACCGTGGTCTTTGCCGGGCTCATCACCGAGCAGAAGGAAACGCTCAACCGTAGCGTACCGTTTCTGAACAAAATTCCGGTCGTCAAACACTTTTTCGAATACGATTCCTATGTCTGCGAACGAAGCGAACTGCTCATTATCATGACACCCACGATCATCCGCAGCGAGGCCGACATGGCCATGATCCGCCAGCAGGAAACCTGCCGGATGCATTGGTGCCTGAGCGATGTGGTCAAGCTGACCGGCAACTCCAAGATGAACATCCGCGGCGATTATTATTCGCCCATGGGCCACCAGATGGAATATATCCGTACCGAGCCGGGCGTGAAAATCCTCGACGATTCCCAGCTCCCTTCGGACGACGACATTCGCCGCATCCTGCCGGTCCCGACGCTGGCACCGCAGAATAATTAACCTCCGTTTAACCGAGCGGCGCGGACGCCGATGAGTTTCGAACCGAACCACCCAGAACCCGATATGAAAACATTATTCACGATCCGACATTATCTCCCGGCCCTCGCGGCGGTCTGTGTCACTCTGCTCTGCGTCGGTTGCAGTTCGACCGGCGGGATCAAAACGCCCGATCTTTCCGCCTGGAAGCCTGCGGGCCCGGCAACTTCGGGCGTGGCCGCATGGAATTATTGCGTCGAACATCGCAACGACGGCGATCCCCGTCGGGGCTTCGGAGGACGCGTCTATTTCTACGATCAGGACGCTCGGCGTCCCGTGAAGATCGACGGTAACGTCGTCGTCTACGCTTACGACGAAAGCGTGTGTAAACCCGGCGACGGCGAACCGACCCGGCGTTACCTTTTCGAGAAGGACGACGTCAAGGCGGCATACGTCAAATCGAAGCTCGGCCATTCGTATAATTTTTTCGTCCCCTGGGATGAAGACACACAAAACGGCGAGTCGAAAAAAGTGTCGCTCATCGTGCGTTTCGTCCCGGAAAAAGGCGCTTCGATCATGACGCAGCAGATCGCCGTGTTCATGCCGGGCAAGCCGAACCAGAACGAGACGATGGCCAAAGCCGACTGGGACAGCCGGGAAAAGAACGCGATCAGCCAGGTCGGATTTCAATCGGAGCGGGAAAGGACGGAGTCCCGGATTCGTTCCCAAATGCTCGAAAGCAACGAAAATCGGCCTGAAACGCTGCAAACGATGACCATGACGATTCCGAACAATTATTCACCGGCGATGCAAACGGCCCTGTCGGCCCCACCGCAGCCGGCGCCGCAGTTGCCGGGCATGAGTGAGATTCGTCAGGCGAACTTTGCCAATCCCGTCGAAGCGGCACCGGTCCAACCTCGAGCGGTTCCAACCTCGCCGATTCTGCCGGAAGATCCCAGGGCGACACGCCTGCCGCAGAAAGTCCGCAGTTCCTTGACACGCTAATACCAAGAGCCCCAAGTGAAGCGCAGTGCAACTTGGGGATAACATCGCCCCGGCTTATCCGGAAGTTTCACTGCGTTTCACTTCCGGCTCTTGGACACGGTGACTCCGGGCCAGCATCTCCCGGGTCGACAGGACCGTGAATTCGTTGATCGTTCGGATTACCCGTTGCCGCTCTTTTTCATCGGCCACGGGCAGCGGGAAGGAACCCTCGGCGGTAATGATGATCACCTGCCAGGGAGCTCGCCAGCCGGGATTGCGATCGAACAAGCTCCGACCCGTCAAAAGACGGTGCATTCCGGGCCTGCCGGGAACAGCCGCACAAAACGGCGTGTAGGATTTCCGACCGCTGCGATGCGTCATGCGGTCGTCGGACCAGTCGCCCGTCATCGTCGTCGGCCGCCACAGTGTATTGCGAAAACACACCGTCCAACTTTTCCAGAACGGCCACCGGATCAGGCTGCCGAGAATGACCGTCGTGAAAAGCGGAAGAATAAAAAACGCGACGAAGGTAAATGCTCCACAGGCCAGGGTCCGGTCGGATAAATCGGCATCGGCAAATTGCAGAAATCCTTCCTGGAACGATTCCAAGGTTTCCCCTTAAAAGAGAAGGGGCAATATCATTTCCTGGAAAGAACGGCTTGAAACCGCTTTGCTCACGGCTTCCGTGACCGGTTCGTTGACGTAACAGAAAAAACCGAAAACGCCCAGGCCGGCGACAAAAACGACCATGACCAGCATATTGTAACAACAACGGGAAGTCCGGCCGAGGAAGGTCGAAACGGAGCCTCCCCGCCGGGAAACGAGTTTGAGCATCCATTCACCGTGAACGTCGCCGCGTTTTTCGAAGACCGTAACCATGGGGTCCGCCGCCGCACCGCTGGGCCGGGCTTGCTTTTTCGTTTCATGCCGCACCGGTTTGGGTTCCACGGCATGAGCCACGGTCCCATCGCCCCGGTCGAGCGAGAAATCCCGGGACAGGGACGAATCGTCTTCACGGAGGAACGTCGGCTGCTCCGGCTCGATTTCCCTTTGCTGTAAAGCGGGCGCGGCCGGTTCGGTCCAGGTCAATTCGGCGGGCACTTCGTTCCAGTAACGCTGTACGATCCGTTCAAAGGCCAGCATGTCCCGTTCGGTCGGAAAATTGACGATCACGCCCCGACCGCCGGTTTCTTCGAAGGGAATCCGGATTTCATAACCATAATGAGGCACGTTGGCTCGAACCACGTTGTCGTAACGCTGTCCGTAGAGCGTAATCCGGACCACGGGACACGGCACGCCTTTTCGGACGTAAACCCGGCGCCGTCCACGGGCATTGAAGCGGAAGAAGCTGTCTTCGATAACGATCAAATCGGGATCGAACCGGAGCGTTCGGACGTTGCACCAGTAATGGAGCAGGATCAACGCCGGCGGCGCGGCCGCGAGAATCGTGAGCGGAAACAGGGGCAGGAACAGAATCACGCTGAGCACGAGCCAGACCACGGCGACAATCGGAACTTGCGACCGATCACGGCGCAACATGACCGTCAGCGTTTCACCGTCACGGCGCCAGTCGATCATGGTGTAGCGTGTCATCGTATCTTTGCTGAAAAACGACTCAGTCGACGACGTGAACGTACAATACGTTACGGTGATCGGCCGTGGGCCCCAGGCCGCTGACGACGACGATCCGGTCGCCGTATTTCAAATACCCCGCCGCTTTACCCGCCGTGACGATCATCGGCAGGCTTTCCCGCGGATCTTCGGGCGCCCCGTACACCGGAATCACGCCCCAGTACAGACTCATCCAACTCAACGTCTTTGCGTTCCGGCTCGTGCCCAGGCTCATCGTCATGCAGCGTTTGCTCGATAGACTCAGTGCGGTCTTACCCGTCCGGGAATCGACCAAAATCAGCGCCGCTTCGATGTCATCCGCCAGTTTCACGGCCGCATCGCACACCGCATCGGTGAGCGACTCCTTATCCCGTTCGTATTTGGCATGCAGGCATTCCCGCTCGGGCAGGAATTTTTCCGTTTCCACGGCGATTCGGTGCATCATTTCCACGACCTTGACCGGGTGATCGCCCACGGCCGATTCCGCGGAAAGCATGCAGGCATCGGCCCCGTCGAGAATCGCGTTGGCCACGTCGGTCGCCTCGGCCCGGGTCGGCAACGTCAGGTGGACCATGCTTTCGAGCATTTGCGTTGCGACAATGACCGGCTTGCCTTTCCGGCGGCATACGTCGATGATCCGCTTCTGCACCGCCGCGATTTGCGCAATGTCCAGTTCCACGCCCAAGTCGCCCCGGGCGACCATGACCCCGTCGGCGGCGGTGACGATTTCCTCGATCCGGGCCACGGCTTCGGGCTTTTCGATCTTCGGGATGATCCGGGGAATTTCGGCGGTATTGCCCGTAGTCGTTCGGGCCGTTTCGACCATGATTTCCCGGAGTTCGTGGATGTCGTCCTCGCTGCGAACGAAGCTGACGCCGATGTAATCGATGCCTGCGGCGACGGCCCACTTGGCGTTTTCAATATCGCGTGGTTGGAGCGTCTTGACACTGAGTTTCGCACCGGGCAGATTCACGCCCTGCCGGCTCCGAACGGGTCCGCCCTGCAGGACCGTGCAGGTCACGCTATCGGCGTCCTTGGCCGCGACTTCCAACGCGACCGTACCGTCGGCGAGCATGATCTTGTCCCCGACGTCGAGGTCGTCGATCAGCGGATCGTAGGTCGTGGTGAAGGTGTTCGGCTCCGAGGTTTGTTCGCCGCGAATGAATCGCATGGGCACATCGGGCTCGCACTGGTACGTGCCGCCGGGAATCTCACCGAGCCGCATTTTGGGGCCCGCCAGATCGGCATGAACGGCCACGGGCTGTCCGAGCCGGTCGGAAATTTTTCGGATGCGATCCAATCGCGTCTGGCTCTCCGAGGTATCTCCGTGGGCCATGTTGAGCCGGAAAACGTCCACGCCGGCCCGGATCAACGCGGTGAGCATTTCTTCGGACTCGCTGGCCGGTCCGACCGTGGCGACGATTTTCGTGCGAGAAGGACGCAGCAGGGGAAAGGTAAGTTCGGTCATGGGTATTGAGGGGTGGAAAATTGAAAATGTTCCTAATAACGAGCCGGAGACGGCGTCACGGTCACTTCCTGCTTTTCGCCAAAAGGATTCCGCCGCCGACTCCCGTAAGCACCGCGAAAAATACGGCGTATTTCGTTACGGCCGGCGTGGCGGGTTTTAATTCCATACCGGTAATATTAAACGTCTGCATGGCCCGCACATTGCCTGCGTTTGCGTTGTACCGTTCCACGGCCACAAAAAGGCAGATCGCACAAAGGATCAGGCAAACGATTCCTGATATTTTCATTTGTTGTTTCGACAATGTCGGCTCCTTTTATTGGATTATTGCTCGTTTTTCTCGACGAAATGGATTCGCCTTTTCATTCCCATGGTGATGTCGGCATTCAGGAGGATGGCGGTGTGTGCTGTTTTCCACCGAAAATTTCGAGCAGTCTTGTCAGGCCCGAGCCGATGAGGTCTTCCAGCTTGCCGATACGGTTCGTGATGCTCGCCGTGGCCAAAATGAGCGGAATCGCAATGGTCATGCCGCAGGCCGTGGTGATCAGGGCCAGCATGATGTCCGCGGCCAGTTTGTCCGGGCTCACCTCGGTAGCGGAACTCAATTTGCCGAACGCGCCCATCATGCCGATGACCGTCCCGAACAAGCCGAGCATCGGGGCCGCCTTGATGATCGTCTGCACCCAAGTCATCCGATAGTCCAGTTCGGACAAAATGTCCCTCTGGAATCGCTCGATCAGGTATGTTCGCAGCCGGGGAATCGAAAGACGCCTGTTTCTTTGTGCCAGCATCGTCAGCATGGGAATGCCGCGTGGGTCACCTTCGCAAAGCTCCTGGAGTTCGGCGTCCTGTCCCGCCCCGGTGAGCCGCTCCACTTCATTGAGATAGGCGTCCTGCTCGTCTTCGTTCCGGAAAGAAAGATACCCGATGCGTCGCCAGAGGACGATACAGCAATACGCCCCCCAAAGGGCCACGATGAACAGCAGGATGTAAGTGATCAGCCCCAGCGTGTCCGCCACGGGCCCGAAGTCCACGGCCCACTTTTGGCCGAACGTTGCCGTTTGCGAATCGAAAATCGAAGATGGAAATGCAAAAAAATCGGACACGGGAGGGGATGGGGTAGAATGGTCAATTCCCGCCGATCAGTCCCGGCGGTTTTTCGCCTTTTTCGAAGGCGGTGATGTTGTCCAGTGTTTGTCGGGAAATCGCTTGCAGGGCTTCGACGGTGAAAAAGGCCTGGTGGCCGGTGACAATAACGTTCGGAAACGTGAGCATCCGCGCCAACGTGTCATCCTGGAGGATGCGGTCGGAATTATCCTCGAAAAAGACGTTGGCTTCTTCCTCGTAAACGTCGATGGCCAAGGAACCGATTTTGCCGTTTTTCAGGCCGACGATCGCGGCCTCGGTTTCGAGCAGTTCGCCCCGGCTCGTATTGACGACCATCACGCCGGGCTTCATGATGTCGATGACCGCCTGATTGATCAGGTGATGCGTGTCCGGCAATAAGGGGCAATGGAGCGTGATGATATCCGATTGCCGGAAAAGATCCTCCCGGGAAACATAACGGACTCCGGCTGTTTTGAGTTCCTCGTTTTCGTACAGATCCGAAGCGAGAACCTGACAGCCGAAACCGAGCAGGATCCGGGCCGTACAGGCGCCGATTTTCCCGGTCCCGACCACGCCGGCGGTTTTGTCCCGCAAATCAAATCCGAGCAGGCCGTCCAAGGCGAAATTCCCTTCCCGCGTTCGGTTGCAGGCCCGGTGGATGCTGCGGCTCAGCGTGAGCATCAGGCCCACGGTAAACTCGGCAATCGAAGCGGGCGAATAGGCGGGCACACGGACCACCGTGATCCCAAGTTCCGCGGCGGTTTTCACGTCGACGTTGTTGAAACCGGCGCTGCGCAACGCAATCAAACGTATGCCTTTTTGGGCCAGGCAGTTCAATTCTTTTTTACCGAGGCGATCGTTGACGAAAATGCAAATCGCGGAAAACCCCTCGGCCAGGAGGCATGTTTGATCGTTGAGATGAACGTCGAAATAAACCAGTTCATGCCCCGACGTGGTATTCGCGGCGTCGAGGTATTTCCGATCATACGGCTTCGTACTGAAAACGGCAACTCTCATGATAATTGAATATGGTCTATGAACAATGGAAAATGAGAAAATCGGCTACGCCGATCCGATGATGAGATTTCTTTCTTGATTTGTCAACTTCCCCCACATTGTTCCCCGTTCGTTCCATTGGGCGCGATTGACGAAATTGCGAATCAGCAGGACGCCGCGACCGGAGGCGATCATGATGTGATCCTCGTCCGTAGGATCCGGGACTTTTTCGGGATCAAAGCCTTCGCCTTCATCTTCAATGCGGCAATAGAAACAGTCATTGGTGAGCCGGCAAGAGAAATGGACCATCTTGGCCGGGTTGGAGTGATTCCCATGCTGGACGGCATTGACGAGCCCCTCCTCCAGTGCAAGATTGATTGCGAACTGCTCCTTCCCGGTCCAATCGGTGCCGTCGAGCTGTCGCATGACCTTGTCGATCAGGGTATGGGCTTTATCCATATCGCTTGGAAAAGCCAGTTCGTAATTCCAGATCCCGTCTTTGGCATCCATCGAATCTCCTCCAGTTCGAACGAAAGAGCCAAGTGGCACACCCGGCCGATCAGGGGGGATCGACCGGGCCGCTTGGTTGCCGTTAAGAATGAATGTCCTCTTTCGAGCCCTATTTGTCGGAGACGATGGTCATTGAACGGATGCCCTCATCCTCGTTCTTCTTGATCTGGAAGACGTTGTCGAGCCGGGTGATGCGAAAGGCTTCCATGATGTTGTCGTCGATACCGCAAAGATACAGATTCGCCTGGACCTCTTTCGCTTTCCGGTTCAGCTCGATCAGGGCACGCAGCGCGGAACTGGACATAAAGAGAACCCGCTCGAAATTGATCAGCAGTTTCCGACAGGCTTTATCGTCGAGGAGCCCGATGAGCTGATCGCCCCATTCCTGGATCACAAGATCGTCGTTGAGCTTCATATCCCGACAGGTCGCGATGCTGATATCGGCGACTTTTTTGACGTCAATTCTCTGCTGAGCCATGTTTCGTTATCTCCATTGAACGTTGAACTTTTTGCGGGACATGCCATCGGTCATGACGAGAACGGCCGCTTCTGTGGCCCGCTTCGAATAATCGTTCCCGCCCCAAAGGCGAGGGAGCGAGAAAGTTGCACTATTTTATACTGGATTTGGGGAGTTAATGCAAACCCCCCGGAAATTTCGTTTCCGATTTTTTCCTCCGCGAGGTTTTTTCAGCGGAGCCTTCCCGGCATCTGCAATGCCCGGTCAAACGGTCGGTCAGAAAAATTTGATCAGTTCGCTGAGGATTTCCGGCTGAACCAAGGCGACGACCGTATCGCCCGGCATGAACCGGAAATTCGCGTTAGGAACTTGAACGTATCCCGTTCGCATCACGGCGGCCAGCAAACACTGGCGTGGCAAAGGTACGTTTTTGAGAGTATCCTCCGTAATCTTGGCTCCTTCGCAGACTTCGAGTTCCACAACGTCGATGGACTGTCCGAAAAGCTGCATATTTCGGAACAAAATCGGACCGCTATTCAAAAAACCGAGAACCTGCCGAGCGATCACGTTGGCGGGCACGATGGCCCGGTCAATCTTTAGTTTTTCAGTAAGCATTCCGTAGTCAGGCCGATTGACCAGGACCATCGTGCGGATATCATCTTTGTATTCCTTGACTTCCAGCGCGGCGATGATATTGTCCTCATCCTCTCCGGTACAAGCGACAAAACAGTCGAAATTTTGGATGTGTTCATTTTGCAGCAAGGTTCGGTTCGTTACGTCACCATGGATGACCGTACAGCCGGGTAGATGGTAGGCCAGGAAATCGCAACGGGCCCGGTCGACTTCCATAACGGTGACATGATGTCGCCGACCTTGCAGGATCAGAGCCAACTGGGAGCCCGTCTCGCCGCCGCCGCCGATGAGAATGCGTTTTGCCTTGGGGGATTGACCCTGAAGTTTTTTCTTGGTGATTTCGATTTTGTCCCGGGCTCCGATCAACGCGATACGGTCACCCTGTTGGATCACATCGGACGCGGTCGCGATTTTAATCTCGTTTCCCCGACGGATCACGCCCACGCGGACATCCGGCGGGAATTTCAGTTCGGCCAACGGCTTGCTCATCGCCGGGGGAGGTTCGTCGAAGATCAGGATTTCCTGGAGTTCGACTTCTCCGCCGGCGAAATGCTCGATCATCAAATCGCCCGTGACCCGGATTTCCCGGGCAAATTCGGCCGCGGTGAGATTTTCGATGCTCATCAAACGGTCGATACCGAATTGTTTTTGATAATCGACCGTGCTGGTGTCCTGAATGGAACGGGAAAAAATCCGGGCCGCCACGCGGCGCACGCCCATCGTCCGGGCAATGGACGCCCCGACGAGGTTGACTTCATCGCTGCCGGTCACCGCGAGACAAACTTCCGCCGAGGTCACATCGGCCTGGAAAAGCGTATCCGCGTGGGAAGCCGAGCCGGTCACCACGGAACCCTCGATCATATCGTCCAGTTGCTTCGCCCGCTCGGGATCCGATTCCACAACGGTCACATCGTGCCGATGCGTTCCGAGAATCTCGGCAATCGTCTGACCGACCTTTCCACCGCCAAGAACGAGAACACGCATAGGACCTATCCAAGGTTCGCTGTGTACCAGTCAATTGCCCTTTCGAGCCCTTGATCGAAATACACCAAGGGTTCGTAGCCGATTTTTTTCTTGGCGAGCGAAATATCGGCCAAGGAATGTTTGACGTCTCCGGCGCGGGTGGGTTGGTAAATCGGCTGAACATCTTTCTTCATCAGGCTTTTCAGCTTGTCAAGAATCTGGTTCAAGGACACGGCTGCATTGCAGGCAATATTCATGGGCTTGCCGTCGCAGTTGGTCGCGGGAGCATTGGCGGCGAGCCAGTTGGCCGAACAGACGTTTTCGATATAACAGAAATCCCGGGTTTGTTCGCCATCGCCGTAAACGACCGGTTGCTCGTCTTTTAGGAGTTTGCTCACAAAGGCGGGAATCACGGCCGCATAGGCTCCGAAGGGGTCCTGACGCGGTCCGAAGACGTTGAAATAGCGGAGTGAGACGGTTTCCATGCCGTAAGCGGCGGCATAAGCCTGCAAGTACGCCTCGCAGGAGGCCTTGCTCGCGGCGTAAGGACTGATCGGTAGAACCGGCATGGTTTCCACCTTTGGCGACTCAGGTTGTTCGCCGTAAGCCGAACTGGATGCGGCAAAAACGACCCGTTTGACCCCGGCGGCGCGGGCGGATTCGAGGACCGTGAGGGTTCCGTTGACGTTGACGTCATGCGATAGCGCGGGATTTTCCACGCTTCGGGGTACGCTGCCCAAGGCGCCTTCGTGAAAAATGGCGATGCAACCGTCCACGGCCTTGTCGACTGTGGCCCGATCCCGGATATCACCTTCGATCAAGGTGATTCGGCTGAGAATTTCGGTAAGGTTTTCACGCTTACCGGTGGCGAAGTTGTCCAAAACGACGACATCGTGCCCCTTTTCGAGGATAAAGCGGGCAAGATTCGAGCCGATGAAACCGGCTCCTCCGGTAATAAGGTATTTCATGAACGTCGGTTGCGGTGGTAATCGGTAATAATGTAGAGACGGAAACAAGCTCTATTCATTCTCATTCAAAACCGATGGGAAGTCAATCAGGAAGTTAGGAAAAAACACGAACGAACGTCGAGCGGAACTTTCGAGCAGGGTTTGTTGACGTCTTCCGCCGTTCGGCTCTACCGGTTGATCTTGTTTTTGGCGGAAAATCTGTCATAATCGCTTCCCTGCGTGGAATCTTTCAAATCATTACCGAAAAAAACATGGAACGGAAATCCCTGAGCGTGTTCGATTGGCTCGTCCTCGTTCTCACGATGGCCTTTCCGACGCTGCTCACGTTCGTCTATTTCGTGCTCCTCAACGGTTCACCCGGCGAAGCGCAGAAAGCGGCGTTCGGATTCGGTAAAGTCGTCCAGTTCATGCTGCCGGTCGTTTGGGTCGCCTTGGTATGCCGGAAGGCATGGATGTTGCGGCCTTGGAATTCCCGGGGGGTGGGCGAAGGCGTGGTGTTCGGACTGCTCGTTTTCACGGCGATGATTGCTCTTTATCTTGCCTGGCTTGGCAAGCCTGGCGGGCCGCTGGGCGACGAGTCTTTTGCGCGATCGGCCATTTTGGACCGTATCAGCGGTTTCGGGCTCACCGATGGCCGGCTTTATCTGCTCCTCGGTTTGTTCTACTCGCTCATTCATAGCGGACTTGAAGAATATTACTGGCGGTGGTTCGTCTTCGGGCGACTGTCCCGGGCGATGCCCTGGAAGGTTGCGTCCACGATTGCCGCCCTAGGGTTCATGGCTCACCATGTCATTATCCTCGGAACCTATTTCGGGTATACGTCGCCTTACTGTTGGTTCGGCTCTCTGGGTGTGGCCGTGGGAGGGTTTTACTGGAATAGTCTCTACCGACGAAGCGATTCCATCTGGGGGCCTTGGATCAGCCACGGAATCATCGACGCCGCGATTTTTACCATCGGTTTTTTCATCGTGACCGGGAATTGAAAACAGGACGTTTTTTACTTTATCATGCGATTTCCTTTTTCATTGACACGCAGTACCGCGCATCACATGATGCGTAACAAGCTGCTCGGCGTGAAGCATTTTCCGTTTGTTTTGATGCTCGAACCGCTGCACGCCTGCAACCTGCGTTGCGCCGGTTGCGGTCGCATTCGGGAATATGCCGACACGCTGTCCCAGCGGCTTTCCGTGGACGAATGCCTCGATTCCATCACGCAATGCGGGGCACCCATCGTGAGCATTTGCGGCGGCGAACCGCTGATCTACCCCGACATCATTGAGCTCGTCGACCGAACCTTGAAGCTGGGCAAATACATTTACCTGTGCACGAACGGACTTTTGCTCGAAGATCGACTCGACGATTTCATCCGGCTTTCGCACGGAAATCGTCGGGTCAAGGGACGATTGTTCTGGAACGTCCACCTCGACGGCATGGAGGCGACCCACGACGCCGTTACCGGCAAAGAAGGTTCGTTCGCCAAGACCGTCAATGGAATGAAGGCGGCCAAGGAGGCCGGGTTTTACGTTTACACCAACACCACGCTTTACAAGCCGACGCAAATCGAAGAGCTCGTCATGTTGGGCGAACTGCTTGAATTGATCGGCGTGAACGGCATGATGATCGCGCCGGGTTACGGTTACGAAGCCGTTCAAAATGAAGGTGAATCGTTCTTCCTGACCCGGGAGGAAACTTACGCGAAATTCCGGGAAATTCGGGAGCGGCTCAGCCGATTTCGAATCACGGCGACGCCGATTTATCTCGATTTTCTCTGTGGGGAATTCGAATTGCCCTGCGCCGCCTGGGCCAACCCGACACGCAATGTCAAAGGCTGGAAAGGCCCCTGTTATCTGGTCACGGACAAACACCATGCAACGTACCGCGACCTGATCGACTCGACCGACTGGACCGCCGTGGGCCCCGGCAAGGACCCTCGTTGCGAACATTGCATGATGCACTGCGGTTTCGAACCGGCCGCGGTATTGTACGGAAACCGGCTCCGGGACTTGATTCGCCTGGTGAAATGGCAGATGGGCTAGGATATATGGATCATGGTAAAATGGAAAGCCGGAAACCGGCGGCCCTATAAAACCGCAATATTCGACGGATGATCCCCTTCTTTTTCCGAGTTTCGGATCGACCGGAGATTCCTCCGTTCGTCGGTCATTCCGCTTGCGGGAACCCGCGGCGACTCTTCTTTTTTTCTGCGTTTGCAGGTGCGCCTTGTCCCGGTTTCCAAGAATCAAGTCCCGGAATATACGGCATTTCCCCCGCGTTTTGGTGAGAGGACAACGGAGGCATAAACGCCGGTCGGTCGGCCAAAAGCTTCTTTTCCAGTTCCTTCTGTTCGGTGGTCAGGTGAACACGAAGTTTTTCGCCCATTTTCTGCCCCGTCGCTTCCATGCGCGCCATCAAAGCCTTGCCTTCCGCTTCGAGTTCCCGTCGTTCCTCTTCCGACATATTCGGATTCGCCACACCTTTTTCAAACAGGCGCAACGATTCTTCCAACTGGGCTTTGCGTTCTTCCTCCAATTCCTTGAAAGTGGCCTGTAGCTTCTTTTTTTGCTCGTCACTCACGTCGAGCGCCTGAATGGTATCGAGATTCATCAGCGGCGAATCAAGGCCGCCCATGAATTGAAAAACTGTTTTCCGGGCCTTATCCGTTTGCTCTTCCGTGGCGATTTTGTCGAAGTGCTGGCGAAAAGAATCAAGATCTCTTTCCAATTCCTCTTGGACCGCCTGGTAGTCGGCTTCGGTCATTTCCTGGAACCGGGCCGTGTATTTCGGTCCCATTTGGATCATTTTTCCCAGCACTTCAGTGCGGGCGGCGTCCAGTTCGGTCATTTGCGCTTCGGAAAAACCGATGATATTTCGCAGGTCCGGATTGTCGGCCCCGATCAGAACCATTGTGTTTCCCATGCCCTTGCCGATGGAGCCGGCGAAGGACCGACCGAGAACGGTAATCATGCCTTTCGGTGGCGTCTGTGGGGATGGCCCGTTGCCGGAACCTTGGGAAAACACGAACGGGCCCGACAATAGAGTCAAAAGTGCGATAACGATGGCGGCAATATTTCGCTTTGGCATGGCAATGTAATAAAAAAGTGTTTGAAAATAGTTTCGTATCAAGCGGCGTCAACACCAACACGTCATTAGTTCGTTCTCCTCCCCTTTTCAGGCAAAAACGCATGAAATTTCTCGGACTGACGGGCGATGGCGAATTCGCGATTGTCTTTCAGGTCGATTTCATTTTGAACAAGAAGCTAAAAAAGACTCGTGACACCAACATGATTATCGCTTTCAAGTCGTCCAGATAAACGTAAGGACGAACGCCAAGGCTTCGGTGTTACACGTTTTCTCAAAAAAACCTTCGGTCGTCCTCTTAAATAGAGCCATTGACCCACTGTCGCTGAAATGTTACCCTTTCGTTGTCGCTATTTCCGTTTTCAACGTCATTGTCATTTTCCTTTCCTCCATGATAATTATTTTTCTCGCAATAACGATGTTTCAAGTAAGTGTGACGGCGACCGATACCTGGACCGAAGATTGGAAAGACGCCAAGCGGGACCGGACCGTACCGGTTCGGATTTTCATGCCCAACGCGGCGAAATTTCCGGGCCCCTGCCCTGTCGTGCTACTCTCCCACGGGCTCGGCGGATCTCGGGAAGGTTTCGGCTATCTCGGCGAAGATTGGTCCGCCCACGGTTACGTCGTTCTTGTCATGCAACACATCGGCAGCGACATTTCCATCCACTTGAACCGGGACAAATCCGGCGAAACGGCCCAGCAACGGATGCAAAAGGCGATCAGTGCCCAAACGGCCCAGGACCGCTACGACGACGTCGTTTTCGTACTCGACGAACTGGAACGGCGCAGTGTCGTCAAGGATTCCAAAGACAAACTCGCGGGCCGGATCGACATGCGGCGAGTCGGCTTCGGCGGTCATTCCTTCGGCTCGCAAACGACCTTGGCCGTCGTGGGTCGATTTCCGTACAAAGCTGATCCTCGAATCAAGGCGGCCGTGGCCATGAGTCCGAACCGTACGAAAACGGGCGACCAGAAAAAGATTCACGCCCCCATCAAAACGCCGATCATGCATCTGACCGGCACGAAAGACGAAAGTCCGCTGGAACGCAATTTCGACCCGAAAAACCGGCAGATTCCGTTTGAAAGCATCACCGCGCCGAACCAGTATCTCGTTGTCTTCGACGGCGGAAACCACATGCTCTTTTCGGGTCACCGTCGTCCGTTGGGCATGTCCGACGCCGAAAAGAAGCACCAACCGCTGATCGCCGAAATGACCCGGAAGTTCTTCGATGCTTACCTCAAAGACGATGCCGATGCCAAAAAATGGCTCGAAAACGACCTCGATGAAAGTATGGCCGGCAAAGGCACCGCACGGCACAAACCCTAATTCGTTTTCCCGACGAATTTAGTCATGATCCAATCGGTGAATCCCGGCGAAACGCGGTTCATCACGTCAAGAATCACGGCTTGGAAATACGGGATGATTCGGTGTTTGCCCCCCTTCATGGCTTTGATCATTCTCATGGCGACATGTTCCGGGGTCACGGCAACATGGACCGGCATGTCCGGGGCGCTGCTCGCCTGATGCAACACGTCGAAGAATTCCGTTTTCGTCGTTCCGGGACAGACCAGCAGGACGTCGATCCCCCGACCGTGGAATTCAGCCCGCATCGCTTCGGAGAGCCCTGTCACGGCGAACTTCGCGGCACCATAGGCGCCGTAATGCGGCGTACCGCGCAGTCCCACGATGGAACTGATATTGACGACCATCGGCCGGATTTTCAGCAACCGGCGTTCTTTCGATTGCGCCGATTCCTCCAGTAGCGGCAGGGCTGACCGGGTCATTTCGTACAGCGCGAAATAGTTCAGCTCCATCATGTCCCGCACCGTCTTTTCCGTCGTCCGTTCGAACAACGAAGTCGCGCCCGCTCCGGCGTTATTGACCAGGATGTCCAAACCGCCGAGTTTCGTTCGGCATTGGTTGATGGCCGTTTGCCGAATTTCAGGATCAGTCACATCGCCGATGACGGGCACGATTTTTTTTGCGCCATTGTGGGGATCGTAATCGCTGAAGTCCTTTTGGATCCGCTCGACCACTTGCCGAAGCCGATCTTCACGCCGGGCCAGGACGACCATGTCGGCCCCTTCCTTGGCAAGCTCCACGGCCAAGGCGGCCCCGATACCGGATGAGGCTCCGGTGAGTAAAACGCGACTGGATGCTAAAAGACGTTTCATGGGAGAGGGCTTCCGACAAAATAATGGGAACTGCAACCCGTTTTCGCAGAATTGAACAAACGGGAAAAATATGTTAAAATACGGCAAGCGGGTTCGGAACTTTTGCGCAATGCAGGGGTTTCCCCGTGTATCGGCCGGCCCCTCCGCACGATGCCGCGATTATACTGTTCATCGCCGTTCATTTCCACCGACCCGAAACAAAATCCCCATGCCAGAATACCGATACGCGGCGAGAAACGAACTGGGAGCCAAGATCGAAGGCGTGCTCGACGCCGCCTCGGAGCACGAAGCTGCCGCGACCCTTTCCGCCGGTGGCATGTTCCCGCTGGAAGTCAAGCCGGTCCTGAAACAGGCCGCCACGGGTAAGGTCCGTCGGGTCGGCGGACAGCAGCTCGCCGCGTTTTACTCCCAATTGGCCGATTTGCTCCGAGGAGGCGTGCCCATGCTCAAGGCGCTGAAGATCCTCCAGGAGCAAACCTCAAACGCCAACTTAAAATTTGTGCTCGACCACGTTTACCGTCGGGTCGAGGCGGGAGAAACCATGGCCGAGGCGATGTCACGCTATCCCATGGTTTTCGGTGAAATGGGCATCCAAATGATCCGGGCCGGCAGCGAAGGCGGTTTTCTTGAAGAGTCCCTGGGGCACGTTGCCGATTACACGGAAGCCCAGGACGACCTGAAAGGCCGGATCATCGGGGCGCTCGTTTATCCCGTACTGCTGTTTGTCTTTCTCATTGCGGTCGTCTCGGCGATCCTGCTGATCATCGTACCCTATTTCGAGCCGTTTTTCGACGATTTAAAACGCCGGGGCGAATTACCGCCTTTGACGCAAATGCTCCTGACGATCTCGAATCAGATGAAATACATCGTTGCCGTGGCTGCACCGCTGTGCATCGGTGGCTTCATCTGGTTTCGCATCTGGAGCCGCACGGAAACCGGCCGTCGGATCGTGGACCGAATCAAACTCAAAACGCCCGTGGCCGGGCCCGTTTACGAAAGCTTTGCCGTAGCGAGATTTTGCCGCGTTCTGGGCACCCTGCTGCGAAACGGCGTGCCCATCGTCAAGTCGCTGGACATTTCCAGTGACGCCACGGGCAACCGTATCTTGTCCGATGCGATCCAAAGTGCGTCGGAGCGTCTCAGCGGCGGTTCCCGGCTTGCCGCACCGTTGGCCGAGTCGGGCTGTTTTCCCCGGTCGATCATCGAAATGATTTCCGTGGCCGAGGAGTCGAACACACTGGACACGGTTCTGGTCGAAATCTCCGAATCGCTGGAAAAACGGAACTGGCGAGCCCTGGATTTGGCCGTCCGGTTCATCGAACCGGTCATGCTCATTCTACTCGGCGTGGTCGTACTTTTTCTTGTTCTCGCACTGCTATTGCCCGTGTTCAACATGGCGAATGTGTAACACCGAAAGCTTCCGGTGGAACGCAACTTGGGAATAACGCCATCGTTTCGGGTTGTATCGCTTTCGCTGATTCCCCGGTTTCCGACGTCTGTGCGTATTCTTTTTGAATAACGTCTTTTAAGCAATAATCGGGTCCTGACGCCATCGATTTTTTAGGGAAATTCTCACCCGGGGAAACGCCGAAGACTTGATTGAACGGAGTCCGTGCCGGCGCATTGAGAAGGAGTTTGACCGCGTCGTATCCTTATCGTGAAACGTCCACAATAAGGCGTTTGAGCAATCCTTGTTTCGGTCAAAATGTCAGAGAGGCGGCCATGTCGGTATTGAAGAAAACGATCAAAACCTTGTCCCGGGTTTTCAAGAGAAAAGGACGTTCACTCCGGACGGTCTGCCGGGGGCTGCTGGGACTCGTTCTCGTCGGAGTGCTCGTCGGTTGCGTTTCCCGGACGGCCTTTTTCGATCCAAAACCGGCCGGAACCCCGGTCATTCGGGACGTCGGCAAAGAAGGTGCGAAATCCTCATTGCCCCACTATTACCTGGAACCGCCGGACATTATCACGGTCGAAGCCGTCCACCTGGTTCCGCGTTCGCCTTATGTTTTGCGGGTGTTCGACGTCATCAACATCCACGTGACGGGGACGCCGGACGATGAACCGATCATCGGCAACTTTTCCATCGAGCCCGGCGGCACGATCCAACTCGGGCCCGGTTACGGTCCCGTGAAGATCGATGGTCTTTCTCTGGAGGAAGCCGAGCGGGCCATCCGAAGAAAGCTGGTTTGGAGTCCCGATAACGAAAGCGGTCGTCTCAGCGCGGAAACGACGACGGTTTCCACCCAACTCGTCCGCATGGGCGATGTGCAGCAGATCGCCGACGAGCACTTGATCGGCCCCGACGGTTATATCACACTCGGCTCGTACGGCCGGGTTTACATCAACGGCCTGACCATTCCCGAATGCCGGGAAGCGATTGAATTTCACCTGTCCAAAGCCTTGGAACACCCGCAGGTCGCCGTAGACGTGTATTCGTACAACAGCAAGGAATATTACGTCATTTTCCAATCGGCAGCGCTGGGCGAACAGGTTCTCACCTTCCCGTATACGGGCAACGAGACCGTTTTGAAAGCCATTGGAAACTGCAATGGCTTGACCCCGAACGCTTCAAAACGCATCTGGGTCGCCCGACCCACGGGCAATACGCACAAGCCGGTCATCCTGCCGGTCGACTGGGTCGCCGTGACCGCCTATGCCATGCCGCAGACGAATTACCAGCTTTTGCCGGGCGACCGGGTTTTCGTCGTCGAAAGCCGCTGGGTGGCCGCCGATGGAATGCTTGCCCGCATGATCGCTCCACTGGAACGGATCATGGGCTTCACGATCCTCGGCACCACGACCGCGACCCGGCTTTACGGCAAAGTCCTCACCGGCGGTGGCGAGCGAGGAATGTATAACTGATCCCAAGAGTGCCCCCCAAGTTTCGCTTCGCTACACTTGGGGCGCGGCTTTTTTCATTGACCTTTACCGTTTTTCGAGTAGAATGGCGGTATGGATGTCGTATCAGGAAGCTTTTCAAGCCAACCAACGAGGTGAGCCATGTTGACCCGTTTTTCTTCGTCCGTTTGTCGTAACGCCTTGGTGTGCCTCCTGTTTTGCGCCGCATTCGTCACCGTTTCCGCATCGTCGGTTTCGGCCCAGACCCAGCCGCCGATCAGCCCATTGTTGTCGATGTTCAATTACAACCGGGGCGGTGCCCAGAGCAACTACCACGCATTCGTCGTTCCGCAGCAGAAGGCGATCCAGACATTTCAGGCCCAAGAGCGGCAGATTCAGTCGCAGGGCCGGCAAATCCAAGCCCAAAGTGCCCAGCAGCGTTCGCTCCAGGATGAAGTCGGTGGTGTTCTCAATGCTCCGCGTCAGGTGGGTAGCATCGGCGGCGCCAAGGGAGCGGGATATCGGCAGTACCTCCATTATTACCAAGGTCTACCTCAAGGCGGCGTACCGTCCTACGCCACGGGCCGTCGATGAGACGGCACTGGTGTAACGCAACAAAAAAGGCGGCGCCGAAACGAAATGTTTCGACGCCGTTTTTTCGTGTCATTTGAAAAGTCCCAACGAGCCGGATGCGCAGCGAAGCTTCCGGGGAAGCAACCATGGCAAGTCAAGAATTCAATCGCGAAAAAACGACGACTGATTGGACCCTGCGATGGCGGAGCAGCCGGGACGGGTCGGGCTGGTTTCTCGCTTTTTTCTTCGTCGCCTGGATTGTCGGCGGGATTCTCATCGCGCCGCAGGTGACGGACTCTTCGGAGATGCCGCCCTATCTCCCGGCGGTCGTGGCCGGCGTTTACGGGGCAAGCGTGCTCGCCATTGGAACATGGATGCTTTACGCCTTATTCGGACGAAAAACACTCCGGCTCGACGGCGACGGCTTTCGGCTCGAACACCGAATCTTATTCTGGAGCCGGTCGCTTCAAATCCCTCTACCGGAGCTCCGTTATTTCGAAGCCGTGTTTCCAACCGAGCCCGGCGATGACGACGGGGACGGTGAAGATCTGCTGGGAGTCCGGCTCGTTTCACTGGGGCCCGAGCGGCTCGTCCTGGACGGTCCCCGGGAAGAAATGCTCACGTTGCTGCCCGAAATGAATGCCGAACTGGCCGCCCTTAAACACGCGGCACATCTCCCGGTCGAAACGCCGCCGGAGCCGGTTTTTCCGGACGGAAACACAATTCTCGAGGGTGCCGAAAAAATCGAAACGGAAACGATCCCCCTGGATCGCCCTGCCCTGGACATTCCGCCGCCCAGCGCCGTTCGGTGGACGTGCCTGACAGAATTCGACCGGCTACAATTCCGTAACCGGGGCCGCTTCCAAGTGTTCGCCGTATTCATGTTCCTGGGCATCACAATTTTTTGGAACGGAATCGTCTCGGTCTTCCTCGCCGACCTGTTCGGTTTCATGGGCGATGCACCCGAGGGAATCGGCTGGTGGGCGCTGTGTTTGTTCCTGATTCCTTTCGAAGTGGCCGGCGTGATTTTCACGGGCATGTTGCTGCTCGTTTCAGCGGAACCGTTCCGGGCGACGACGCTCGAATTTTCGCGTTGCGTTTATTCCCGGCGAACGACCTGGTTCGGCCTGGGTTGGACGCGTCGCCGCTCGTTGGCCGAATGGAGCGGTTTGGAACTCCGCTGCCACAAGAGCAAAAAGCACCGCTTGGAGCAGGCTCGGACGAACAACATGCCTTTCGACCGGATCGCCGATTGGCGGATCGTTTTCCTGGACGCCCGGGGAGCCGAACTGGCCGAGATCGTCGAACTGACCGAAGGCGAAGCCCGCTGGATGGCCGACGTGCTGCTGCGGGAACAACGCATCGTCATTACCTGAAACAAAAAAACATGACGCAATCGACCCCTCCCATCGGCAAACCCTTCGAATACGAGCGCAACGAAAACAGTGTGGAACTGCGATGGCATCTTTTCTCCCTCTTCGCGGTGCTCCTCCTGCCGATCTGGCTCGTTCCCTGGACCGGAGCCTGCGTCGCGATCACTTACACTGCGATCATGAAGCCGAGTTTGGCGGCCCTGTTGTTCTCGATTCCCTTCTGGGGTTTCTGGATTTTCGTGATGCGGTTCTTTCTCGACATGCTGTTTGCCCGGTTTCGGCTTCAGATCGACACCCATGAACTTCGGGTCGATAAAAACTGTCTCATCTGGCATCGAGAGCATGTCGTCCCACTGAACGAGGTCCGGAAAATCGAGCACCATATCACTCACGGCAGCAAAGGAGGCAACCATCATTGGCTCCGCGTCGCGCTCGTCGACCGGGACCCGCTGGATTTTTCCGTGCTTTCCGGCGTGCATCTTGAGGCCGTCTGCCGGACGCTCAATCGGGATCTTCGGCAACTCCAAACAACAACGGAACCCGATGTCGCGATCGAACCGGAAAGCCGCACGCAAAACAATTTCGAAACGATTATAATCAACCGCGGTGAAACCCGGACGAAAAACCTTGACCCGCCGAAAAACACATCCTGGCGGCTTCTCCATGACGACGACGGTTTCACATTCCGCTTCCGCCCGGTTTTCAAGCCTTTCGATCTACTTCTCACCGGTTTCATGGCGATGTTCTGGAACGGGATCACCTGGCTTTTCGTGCTGGCATTGTTCGGCGTGATTCCGCTCAAAAACAAACCCGAAGGACTCCAATGGATCATTCCTTTGGTGGCCATGCCAATTTTCGTACCTATCGGTCTGGTGCTCCTTCTCGCGGCGATTGAGGCGTTTCTTGAAGCGTTTCGGGTGACGACCTGGCGGTTTTCGTTGGGACAGGTTGAATTCCAAACCCGGCGGCCCTTTTCCCGGCGAGAGGAAATTCATCCGCTTTCCGATTGGCAAACGATCCAAATTCGCCCTGTCACGGACACTGATGAACAAGAGGGCGACGAAGAAGAAGGCCCGGCGGACGAACCCGAACTCTGGCAACTCGCGATGCTCGATTCCCGGGGCGAAGAACTGGCGTACATCGACGACCTCAACAAATTCGAAGCCCGCTGGATGGCCGACGTGCTGCTGCGTGAACAACGCATCATCGGTCGTTGAGCAATTCACTACCGTTTCAAAAAAGCTCTTTGTTGAGAAAAATGAAACATGACACCGTCCACACATTGATTGTCGGAGCCGGACCTGCGGGGATCGCGGCGGGAATTTTCGCTCTTCGCGCCGATCCCGAACGGCGAGTGCATATTCTCGAACGAAATTCACAGCCCGGCCGAAAGTTCCTGCTTTCGGGGTCGGGCCAATGCAACGTCACCCATGGCGGTCCGATCGGCGATTTTTCGACGCATTACGGCGATGTGAAAAAAGCCCGATTCGTCCAGCCGGCCCTGACGGCTTTCGACAACGGGGCCGTGATGCAATTCTTCGAAGAACTCGGCGTCCCGCTTTGGGAGCGAGAAGACGGTAAAATCTTTCCCCGATCCTTGCGAAGCCGGGACTTGCTCAATGCGATGCTCCGGGACTTTTCACAACGTGGCGGACGGATCGAGACCGGGATTTCGGTCGGAAATGTTTTTCGCACGAAATTTGAATTTCGGATTGAAGGCGAAAGCGAACCGGACCGAACGAACGCGACCTGGTTTTCCGAAACACTTATCCTCGCGACCGGCGGGGCTTCGTATCCCGCAACGGGTTCCCGGGGCGACGGCTTTCGCTTTGCCGAATCGCTGGGGCACCGGATCGTATCGCCCCGCCCTGCCCTGACGCCGATTTTCGTCCGGGACGCCGCCTTCTTGGATCTGGCCGGCATTTCCGTGCGACAAACGAAAATCGAATTGCAGCGGCGTCAAAAGCGGATTGCGACAAACGTCGGTGACGTACTTTTCACGCATCACGGCCTTTCGGGTCCCGGCATTCTCGACCTGAGCCGAACCATCGAGCCCGGCGACACGATCCGTGTGGCCTTGACGCCGGATTCGGCACGGGTTCAAGAGTTGCTCACGGGTAAAAAGACGCTCCGCCATGCTTTGGAGCCGCTGGCCATTCCTGAGCGATTATTACTACGGCTTCTGGAGACGCTGGGAATTCGTCCGGAAACCCCGGCGAGCGAAGTCGTCCGGGAACAACGAAAACGGCTACAGGAATCGGTGGCCGGCCTTCCGTTCATCGTTGAAAAACTCGGCGGCTGGAAAGAATCCATGGTCACCGCCGGCGGCGTGGCCTTGGACGAGGTGGACCGAAAAACGATGCGGTCGCGACGGGTGCCCGGACTGTCCTTGGCCGGTGAAATTTTGGATATCGACGGCGACACCGGCGGCTACAACATCCAGTTCGCCCTCTCCTCGGGCCGGATGGCGGGGGAGAAGGCGGGGAATTGACGACGAACAGTCGGAACGCGGCGGCGACACCATCGTGTTCAATTGTCGATTGTCGATGGCTCCACGACGTCCAAGTCGGATAGGATGCCGAGCGAATTCCAACGACCTTCCAGGAGGAAACGACCTTCGGCGTGGAGCGGGAGCGAACGGTAATCCAGCGGAACCCAGCTTTGGGGACTTCCCGGAAAAACGTCCAGTCGGCACAATGCCGTTTTTCGCACGAATTGACCGTCTTTCGGTTCGATGTCCTGTCCCGCGGCGATGACGCTCCGGCCGTCGCGGCTGAAACGGAGGCTGCGCAACGAAAACCGTTGCCCGTCGTCCGGCGTGCCGTTCCAAATCGGCCGCCAAGTGCCCGTTTCGTAGAGTTCCACTCGGGCTCGAATGGCAAAATCCTCCCGATGTTCAAAGGGCTTCTGTTTTGTGCCGACGCTGTAAACCAGGACGTTTTTCGATTCCTGATTCCGGGCGATCACAAGCGACCGGCCATCGGGCGAAAAGTCGAAGCCGATCGGGTTGGAAGCGGGGAACGAAGCCAGTTGGACGAAGCCGTGGGGTTCGAAAACACGAATTTCGTTCGGATACATCGCGGCGAAGAAACGGCCGTCGGGCGAAAAACGAATCAGCTCCAAGCCGGGATTCTTTTCCGTTGGGAACATCGCCACGGGGTTGCCTGTAACGAGATCCCAAATCTCGAACGCCTGACTTGATGCCAAAACGGCACACCGCCCATCGGGAGTGAAGGTCGCGGCGGTGGGCGTGTCTATGACGGGGAGCGTTAAAATCTGCCGACCGCTGGCCCGCTCGTAGAAAGCCAGGGTGCCCGGTCGACCCGGATGATACGCCAAAAAGGCCGAACCGTTCGGCGTGGCGGCGATCCAGGAGACCATGAGTCGCTTGCCGTCGGGGTTTTCCAGTCGGACGGGCTTCGCTTCAGGATCGGTCAGGCTCCAAATCGTGGCCGCGTTCGGCTCTTTCGGATCCGGTTCGCGCCGGCCGCTGATGAGCCAGTGACCGTCGGTCGTGACGACATCCACGGTTTTTTTTGCGTCCCAATGGAACGGGCCGGGCCTCTTGATGAAATCGTACCCCCCCCAGCCTTCGCTAAGCGGAACCTTGTTCCAAAGGTTTTCCTTGGGGGCGACCAGGGTCACGGGAGTACAGAAAGCGTCCTCCAGCGCCGGCGGTTTTTCCCAGGGAATTTCGTCCGGTGGCACCGGAACGGACCGGCAACCGCAAGATAAACCGGCTGTCAGGAGAATCGCAACGCAGATTTTCGGAAATGTCGACATGGCACTCAAACGGGCAAAAGGGGAGATCTTTTGTCCGGATGGTACGAATTTCCGAAACGGGTGTCAAGCCGAAAAAAAGAACCCGTTCAGACTTCGGCTAAACGGGTTCAAGACCGGAGTACCGGCTAAGGTTTCAAGGGATCAGTCTTCGCGCTTCGTCGCACCGGCCAGGGCGGTGTAATATTCGAAACGTTCTTCGGCGTCCTTCTGGGCCTGTCCGATCAAGGCTTCGAACACTTCCGGCTTCGAACGGTTCAGGATGTTGAAGCGGTTCTGCTTCACGACGAAATCCTTGATCGTTCCTTCCGGCTTCTTGTTCGTGATTTCGAACGGCTGTTCCTTGCGAGGATCGAAGGTGTAGAGCGGCCAGTAACCGCATTTCACAGCTTCTTTCTGCATGTCCAAGCCGATTTCCATGTTCTTCATGCCGTGCGCGATGCAATGTGCGTAGGCGATGATGAGCGAGGAACCCGGATAGGCTTCGGCGGCCCGAATGGCCTTGATGGCGTGGTTCGGGTTGGCACCGAGGGCGATTTGCGCGACGAAAACATTTCCATACGCCATGGCCATCATGCCCAGGTCCTTCTTTTTCGTCGGCTTGCCGCCGGCGGCGAACTTGGCGACCGCCCCCATTGGCGTGGCCTTCGACGCCTGTCCGCCGGTATTGGAATAGACTTCCGTATCAAGCACGAGGACGTTGATATTCCGGCCCGAAGCGAGGACATGGTCCAAACCGCCGTAGCCGATGTCGTAAGCCCAACCGTCGCCGCCGAAGGCCCAGCAGCTCCGTTTGACCAGCGAATCGGCAGCCGAGAGCAGGTTCCGGGCGCACGAGCAGTCGTCGGTCTTGAGGAACGCTTCGGTTTTCGACTTGAGTTCGGCGACCAAGGCGCGTTGCTTCGCGATGTCGGCTTCGGTTTCCTGCGGGTTGTTCAGGATGCTGTCGACCAGTTCGGCGCCGATGTCGTCCCGCTGCGCGGTGAGAATTTCCCTAGCGAAGGCGTTCTGCTGATCGACGGCCAAGCGAAGCCCGTAGGCGAATTCGGCGTTGTCTTCGAAGAGCGAGTTGCACCAGGCCGGACCGCGTCCGTTGGCGTCCTTGGTGTAAGGCGTGGTGGGCAGGTTGCCGCCGTAAATCGACGAGCAGCCGGTCGCGTTACCGACGAGCATCCGGTCGCCGAAGAACTGCGTAATCAGTTTGATGTACGGCGTTTCACCACAGCCGGCACAAGCGCCGGAGAATTCAAAGAGCGGCAGCAGGAGCTGCGAACCCTTGATACCGTCGGCGTTGACATCGGCCCGGTCGGCATCGGGAATCGAGAGGAAGAAATTCCAGTTTTCCCGTTCGACGTCAATGTGCTGGATTTTGTCTTCCATGTTGATCGCCTTGCGACCTTCGACTTCCTTGTTCTTACCGGGGCAGTTATGCACACAAAGACCGCAGCCTACGCAATCGTCGGGAGCGACTTGAATGCACATCTTGGCACCGGGATATTCCTTCGTTTTCCAGTCGATCGAATGGAATTTCGAAGGAGCATCGTTCAAAACGGCCGGGTCGAATTTCTTCATCCGGATCGCGGCATGCGGACAGACCAAGGAGCACTGGCCGCACTGGAGGCAGACGTTGGGATCCCAGATCGGAATGTCGATCGCGATGTTCCGTTTTTCGTACTGCGATGTGCCGGTCGGGAACGTTCCATCGACGGGGAACGCCGAAACGGGCAACTCGTAACCGCGGGCAGCGAGGATTTCGCCGAGAACATTCTTGACGAACTCCGGCGGATTGCCCTGGGCACCCATGTGACGGTGCTTTGTCGAAGAGGCCGTATTCGGATACTTGACTTCCTTGAGGGCGGCCAAGGCGGAATCGACGGCGTTGTAGTTCATTTCGACGATTTTATCGCCTTTCTTGCCATAGGTCTTCTTGATCGCGGCCTTAATGTGCCCGATGGCCTCTTCGGTCGTCGGGAACAGGTTGGCGAGCTGGAAGAAACAGGTCTGCATGATCGTGTTCAGGCGGTTGCCCATGCCCGTTTGTTCGGCGACCTTAACAGCGTCGACAACGAAGAAGCGGACCTTTTTCGCAATGATTTCCTGTTGCAGTTCGACTGGGAGTTCCTTCCAGACTTCATCGGGACCGTAAGGCGAGTTGAGCAGGAATGTTCCGCCTTCTAGGAGCGGCTTGAGCATGTCAAGCTTCTCAGTAAAGACGAACTGGTGGCAGGCGATGAAGTTGGCCTTGCTAACGAAGTAGGAACCCTTGATCGGTCGGGGCGAGAAACGCAGGTGCGATTCGGTGACCGAGCCGGCTTTCTTGGAGTCGTAGACGAAGTACCCCTGAGCGGAAAGGTGCGTGTTTTCGCCGACGATCTTGGTCGTGTCCTTGTTCGCGCCGACGGTTCCGTCGCTGCCCAAGCCGAAGAACAGGCAACGGATGACGTCGTCCGCTTCGGTCGAGAAGTTGGCGTCGTAATCCAGGCTCAGCTTCGTGACGTCGTCGTTGATTCCGACGGTGAATTCGCGACGAGGCTTATCCTTGGCGAGTTCTTCGTAGATGGCCTTGACCATGCAGGGTGAGAATTCCTTCGAGGACAGACCGTACCGGCCGCCGACGATGGTGAGTTTCTCACCGGTCCAGTTTTCGGCAATCGCGGTGAGGACGTCTTGATACAGCGGTTCTCCCAGCGAGCCGGGTTCCTTGGTCCGGTCCAGTACGGCAATTTTTTTGACCGTCTTGGGCAAGGCGTTGACGAAGGCCTGGCCGTCGAAAGGACGGTAGACGCGAACGTTAACCAAGCCGATTTTTTCGCCGCCTTCGATGTGGTCTAGGTATTCTTCAATCACGCCGGTCGAGCTGGCCATGGCCACGATGACGCGGTCGGCGTCGGGGGCTCCGAAGTAATCGAAAAGATGGTAGGATCGGCCTGTCAGTTTGGCGAACTTGTCCATTTCCTGCTGGATGATGCCGGTGACCTTGTCATAGGTGGCATTGCAGGCTTCGCGGGCTTGGAAGAATACGTCGGGGTTCTGGGCTGTTCCTCGCAACAGGGGCCGGTCGGGGCTCAGCGAGCGGCTACGGAACGCGGCGATGGCGTCCATGTCGAGCATCTGCTTGATCACATCGTCGGAGAGCGGTTCGATCCGGTTGACTTCATGGGAGGTGCGGAATCCGTCGAAGAAATGCAGGAACGGAACCTTGGCCTTGTACGTCGCGGCATAGGCGATCATGGCCATGTCGTGAGTTTCCTGGATGGTTCCGCCGCAGATCATGGCCCAACCGGTACCCCGACAGGCGAGAATGTCGCCGTGGTCGCCGAAGATGGACAAAGCGTGTGTGGCGACGGTGCGGGCCGAAACATGGAAAACCGTGGGCGTCATTTCGCCGGCGATCTTGAACATGTTCGGGATCATCAGGAGCAAACCCTGCGAGGCGGTGAAGGTGCAGGTCATGGCACCGGCCTGGAGGGATCCGTGGACAGCCCCCGCGGCGCCGGCTTCGCTCTGCATTTCAACGATCTGCGGCACGGTACCGAAGATGTTCGTCTTACCCTTGGCGGCCCATTCGTCGGCCAGCTCGCCCATGGTCGAGGACGGCGTAATAGGGTAAATGGCCATGACTTCGTTGCAGGCATGGGCGATGAGGGTGGTCGCTTCGTTTCCATCGACCATTTTGAATTGTTTTGCACTCACTGAGGAAATCTCCTGATTGTAGGGTTGGTGAGAAACACGAAAGGGGGGTTCGCAAGAAAATCGAAACCGTCTCCACTATTATTGGTATTAGGTTGCTCCGCCTAAATGATAAAATTTTATCAAATAGTAATGAAGGCGTAAAGACCCGCGTGAGAAAAATCGGGCGCAAAGGAACAAGCCGTACCTTTGGGAAGATTACAGCCCAAAAGGATTCGGGGGCTACGCTTCGCTGTACATCCCGGCTTGGTAGCCACTACAGCGACAGCGGCTCGTTGGCCAGTTGTCGTTCGTGCTTGGTCATTTCGTAAATATCCTTGAGAAGCTGGATATCACAGGGCCGCTGCTCCACATTGCGGCGGGCGAACATGCGGGCCTGGGTTTGGACCAGCGTTTCCACGGCCGTTTCCGTGACTTGCCCGAAATACCGGGCGTAGTTAACGAAGCTGGGCACGTTGGTCGTCACGAAACCGTAGACCATGCTGCATGCCCCGATGGTCTTGCCGGTGAAAATACTCGTGTTGATGGCCGTCTTGGCGTAATCGCCGATAAAACAACCGACGAACTGCATGCCCGTTTTGACCTTGCGACTCGAATACTCCATCACGACTTCACCATAGGTATTCTTCAGGTCGCTGTTACAGGTGCCGGCGCCGAGGTTGACCCAACTGCCGAGGTAACTGTGCCCCAAAAAGCCGTGGTGCTGCTTGTTCGAAAACGGCTCGATGATCGACGCTTCCACTTCGCCGCCGACTTTCGAGGTACTGCCCAGCGTCACGGCGTCTTTCATGGCCGAATGTTCGATGATCTTGGCGTTTCGTCCGACGTAAACCGGCCCCTTGAAATAACAGTAAGGAGCGATGCTGACGCCTTCTTCGAACACGACGGGGCCCTCGCTGGAGTCGGTCACGCAGTACTCTCCCAAAGGCCGACCATCGGCGGAAAAAACGCCATCGCCGATTTCCTGGTATTGGCCGTGAGTCAAACGGTCGGCGAGGTTATCGTTCATGGTTCGGATCTGGTGTCGCACGATATCATGGACGTATTCGAACATGGGCACGTTGATTTCCAGCGTGGGCAGGTTCATATCGGCAATGATGCCGAGGAGTTGCGATGATCCGACCAGATCATGAGGTAGTGGATTCTGCCGAGAGAACAAGGCGCAGGCGACGCCGTTGTGGGTATTGACCACACCGGACTTGCCTTCGTGAATGAGGCGACGGAGCTGCTCGAAGAGCTGGACATGGGGCACCACGCGACCGTTAAGAATCAAAATGGGTTCGGAACGGTCCCCTTTGGCAGGAGTCCAGAGGTCGGGGAAATCCTGGTTGACAAGGGCTTTAAGATAAGGTCGAACAACGACTTCGATGTTGTCGGAGAGCCGTCGTGCCAAATCGATCAGGCGGTAGGTACCGCAGTTGATCGCAAACGTGGGCCGGGCAATCGTGGCCGGAAAAAGCTGCGGCGACAGGGAATCTTCGAAGAGAATGATGTGCATGGTTGATTCCGTAATGCGCGGTGAGAGTGAGAGGCGGAACATGTCAGCTAGTCGGCCCATTTTAGCATACTATTTGGAGGCTGGAAACTGGAAAGCTAAAAAAAAGGAAAAACGGACCGGGGCTTGAAGGGGCGAGAAGAAGATGGTAGAATCTGCCCGTTGCGTTCGAGGCCGGACTGGCGGAATGGCAGACGCGACGGATTCAAAATCCGTTCTCCGTGAGGAGGTCCCGGTTCAAGTCCGGGGTCCGGTACTGCTTGTACCATAGGATTGCAACAATTTGAAAAAGCCTGCAATTCGCGGGCTTTTCGTTTTTCTTGTCCCCTTGTACCTGCTCTTGCTCCCAAAATGGTGCAGCGTCCCTACGCCGATTGTTACAAATGAAAGGCCCCATTTGGGTGGATTTGTGCTTTATCGAGGTAAAACCACTTGATTATCTCGATATTATAACATAGATTAAATGGGGAGTTTGTTAAAGGTATCTCTGAAAATAGATTTTCGGCCGCGGTCATTTTTTGCCTGGCTGAGCGTGAGAGTCCTCGTTCCCCAATTATCTTTTGCGGCCGACAGTAAATTAAATTGTGACATGAACTGCCCGGCCGAACGATTACATCCACTTTTTGTCGAAGCATCGAATGGCAAAGCGACGTAAGTATCAGGACGTCAGTGACTTGGCTCTTCCGGATTCGTCCAAAGCTGAAGGTCGAGGCCCACAGGATTCTCCGAAGAATCATTCTTCCACTCCACCGTCTTTCGCCTTCGGTCGTTTGATCGATATCCTTCAAAGGCCGTTCAAAGTGCTCGGTTCCCTTGTCTTCGGGGTAGCGATTATGATCGTTCTCGCAATGATCCTGGCTTGGGGCACGCTGATCGAAAAGACTTATGGTGCCGACGTTTCGCAGTTTTTTCTCTACAATACGACCTGGTTCGCCCTGCTCTTGGGAATCTTGGCCGTCAATATTCTCTGTTCGGCTCTGTCTCGCCTGCCCTGGAAATATCATCATTTGCCTTTTCTTTCGGCCCATCTCGGTATTCTGGTCCTCTTGGTCGGTTGCCTGGTTTCCTGGCTTCACAGCCAGGAAGGCCGTATCCTGCTTTGGGAAGGCTGGGCCGTTTCCGAAGCCAGCAACTCGCGGCAACAGGTTTTCACCCTCCGATCCATTGCCCATCATTCATCCGCCACGGACTTTGAAGACCAGTCTGTGCCATTTACCTCCGGTCCGTTGCCTTGGCGCTATTATGACCCCAAAATCTGGGACGAGCAAATTCGCAGCTACCGTTTTTCGCTGGGACTCGCTTCTCGCTGGGCTCGGCGCGACCAGGGGCCGATGTCTCTACCCGCCGAGCTCAAAGGCGTCCAAATCGAACCACTCGACTACTTGGCCAACTCGGATACGGAGCCTGTCGATCCACTGGAAGTCAACCTACTTTGGGCTCGACCGTTGCGTTCTCGGACCGAGACGGGTGAGATTTCCGAATCACCGCGAAATTGGGAGCGGGCCCGATTGGAAATTCGGACGCATTCCCATCCCATGTTGGGTACCTTAACTCCTGCGGCCAATCGTTCCATGGCTGGCGGCGAACAAGTTTGCTTCTCCATGGCGGCGAACATGGAAGAAGTGCGAGCCTTCTTGGCCTCCGCGCCCGATTGGACCAAGGAATCGGGTCCCCAGGGGCAGATCGTCCTGTACTATAACGGCGACAAACATTACATCGACCCGCAGAAACTCCTGGAACACACGGTCGACGGCAAACGCTATCTGTTGCCGGGAACGAATCTGGAAATGGGCGATGTGCGTTTCCAGTACCGCATGTTCCTTTTTCGGTTCAAAATTTACACGACAACGGGCGAAGAAGTCGCCATGCAGTTGCAGCCCCGATTGCCCGAACTGAACCAACAGGGCACGAAACTGGGAATCTTCGGCACTTACTGGCTCTCGCCGCCGCCCCAGATGGCCCAGATACGGGAGCACATGGAGGGTTCCTCGATGGCCATGCTCGGCCTGCCCCGGCTGGAATTCCTTCAAGGTACGGACCGCAAGCTGTACTATCGCTACTGGACGGGTAAGGACGTTGCTGCGGTCGGGCCGGTTCCCATGACCGAGGGCGATGACAAAGTCGGCCCGGAATGGACCATTGCCGTAGGAACGCCCGAGGAAGTCAAGGTTGCGGTCAAACAGTTCACCTATCAGGATATACCGGGTAAGCGAGTCGTTTCGCGACCCTTTCTCCAAGAAAACTCCATGGCGGTCGCCACACCCCGGCTTCGGGTCAAGGTGACCGTCGATGGGAAAGAGGAAATTTTCTGGACCGAATTGGACGACTCCCATTACCCGAGCCTGTCTCGCTATCTGCCCGGCGACCGGCGTACGGTTACCTTCGTCTGGAATCACGAACAATTCGACCTCGGATTCGGTATCCTGCTGAAAAAATTCGATGAGCGGACCGAGCCGGGCGGGAAAATCCCCTCGCATTTTTCGAGCTTGGTCGATTTCGGTCCTGCTTTGGCCAAGAAGGATTTGCCGCAGGTTCGGTACACGGAATTCCATGCGACCGAGGAAGACATCCGAATTTCGATGAATCGCCCCGCCATTCGCGAGGGCAACGGCAAACGTTATCGGCTCTATCAACTGGAACGCCGTGGTCCTTTCACGCCGCTCCAACCGTTCTTTTTTCAATACAACGACGGCGAAATTTTCCCTTGGGAAACCGCCCCGCGTGAAACCGTTTATTGCAGCATCCTCAAGGCCAGTTACGATCCGGGTTCCGGCTTGAAGTACCTCGGCTCTTTCCTGATCGTCTTCGGAACCTGCTGGTTTTGCCTGAAAAAACGCAAATAAAAGGAAGTGAACAAGTCGCAAGTGATTGCCCGCTCCTCCTGACTCCTTGACTCCTGACAAACATGATTCGGCGCTTATCCTTTATCACGCTGTTGCTTTGCCTGACCCTCACCGGAATGTCCGTCGTGTGCGGACAAACCTGGGAAGTCTGGGGGACGACCCCCGTTTTCGACGACGGTCGCATCAAACCGATGAATTCCTTTGCGCAGCAGATCGTCAAGGATATCTGCGGAACCTCGCGGCCCTTCCTGGTGATCGACGACAGTGTCATGCTCGAATTGAACCGCGCCGCGGCGGCCAAGCTCCCCGTCGAGGAGCCCGAAGTTGCCAGTGCGACACCCTCGCAAACGCAACCTTTCCTGATCGAAAAGAAACAGTCGCCTTGGGATTTCGGCGATGTTGACGACAAGTTCACCGAGGAAGACGTTGCCGAACTCGACCAGACACTCAAGCTCACACCCTCCGAAGCGGACCGGATTATCCAACGGATTCGGGCCCTGATCCCGGAAACCGGTCGCTATTTCGACGCCAACGAACTCCTGCTTTCCTGGATTGGCGAACCGGAAGTCTGGAATTACATCCCCATTTTTTACGTCCCGCAGTCCGATTACCGCGATGAAATTCTACGCATTCCGGACCGCAACAAATCGAAAATCGTCCTCCGGCGTGTTTCCGTCTTTCAACTGCAACAGTCCCGCCTTTTTTCGCAGCGGCTTGAACAAATTTTCAAGCAGCGAAGACTGGAAGGTATGGAGCGGCGACGGACCGTGCCGTTCGATGATATCACCATGAAGCTCTACGGCGCTTGGATGCTCTTCGAGGAATTGACTTTCGATCCCCGGCAGGACAGGCCGGACGAAATGTTGAACATCCTCATGAACGCCTACCAGAGCGAGCAAGGTGATTCGACGATCCAGTCCTGCATCATGAGTTGGCAAATGCTCTGCGACCGTGGAATCGACCGCGCTGCCATGCCTGAAACGACCACCAATGCTTCGGACCAGGAAACCGTCGAGGACGTTATCCAGTCCCATCCCACCTCGCAGCGGTGGATGCAAATCGGCACGCGCATGCATCGCATTCTGCGCGCCTATGACGGCGCCCATGAATTCGGTTCACATTTGCCCGTTAACTTGGATGTCCTGGAGTGGGAATTTGAAAAGCTCTTGGACGAAATTGACGAAAATCTCCGGGAAAGTGAAGCGATTTTGAAGCGAATGTATCCGCAGGCAATGTTTGCGGCAACCGAGGCTTCCGCCGCCGGGAAAAAAATCGATGTGCAAGTTTCCGAAGGCGAGACCCCGGATGTGAATCTGGTCGTTACGGAAGCGAACGTCGATGTCGACAAGCTGTTGCCCCTGCTGTTCGCGAAAAAGGTCCAGGATCGTTACGGAAAGGATCTTCGGGACACCTCGCTGTTTTATCATCATGCCGTTCGAACGCTTCGGCGGCAGGTCGAAGCCGCCTATCTGGGACTGTACGACAACGGGCGAACCATCCGCCTCATGCCGGTTATTTCCCGGCAGACCTTCGGCGGCGACAGGGCCGGCGTGCAGCCTTGGGGAACGGCGCAGATGCTCCTGTACTCGGGCGATCATTTCGTACGCCGGTTTTTCGACCCGCAATACCGGATCGACGAACGCGCCGCGAAGCCGGAGTTCGCCGCACTGAAGCTGAATATTCCAGAGCCTGTTTTCCTGACCTCGGAGGAACCGGCAGCCGGGGCGGAAGACGCAGCGGCCGAAACCACGGCCGCCGGAGAAGACGCCGGTCTCACTGCCGTGGAAAACGTCGACGATGACGAAGAAGAAATGTCGGAGGAGCAGCGTTTCTTCCACGAACTCTATTTCCAAAGACCGCAGCGCGATCAGACGCTCGGATCCGCCTCTTCCGCCTCGGAGATTCGTCGTACTTCGGTCGACCTGATCCGGGACAATTTCCGCCGTTTGCTCATCGACTTCCGTGCCGGCGGTCGGGACAGAATTTCCGTGGAATTCAGGAAGTCGGCTCTCCGTTTTCAAGATTCCCTGCAAACGCTCGCCGGAATTGTGGAAGGCCAACGACTTCACCTGATCGATTCCGATAATGCCGGCAACCAGGCGCAGTGGGAAGCCTTCGATAAGACACGCTATCCTTCACCGGACGCCATGCTCATGGAATACCGCTATTTCCGATGGTCACCCCTCTTTTGGATGTGTGTATTCGCGGCCGTTTCGATTGCCCTGACCGCTACGTCGCTCCTCGTTTCCTTTGTCCGACGGGAGATGATCGAATCCATGCCGATTCTCGCGTCTGGCGGGGAAGACGACACCGATCATCAGACCGTCAAGAGGACGCAGGAAGTCGAAGCGGTTCGGAAGCCCCTGTCACTGCCCGAAGAAAGCGTACTCTGGGCCGGCATCCTCATGCTCCTGCTCGCCGTGGGCGTCACGTTCCTGGGCGGTCTCATGCGGGCCTGGATTTCCGGCTGGGCGCCTGTAACGAACATGTTCGAAACCATCGTCCTCATGGCCTTTTCCGTGGGTCTGTTCGGGCTTTGGTACGTTTTGTCCCCGTTGTTGCTGCCGGTCATGCAAATCGCCTGGCGTTACTCGGCTTTTCCTTCACGGGAGGATCTCCGCGAACGCTTCGCGCCGGTGAAAACGGAAATCGTGCCGGAGGAAAACGAAAGTGAAGGCGAGGCGGCCATGCGGCAAGCCGCCGAGGATTTCGGCCTGCCAGGCGGTCGTCCCATCGGCATGGGATCCGCGATTTCCGGTATGACCTCCGGCGTCGAAGCCCTGGAAACGGACAAAACGGGATCGTCCCGAAAATCACAGGTTTTCTGGCAAGTCTTTTTCTCGCTCCCTCGAATGATCCTGATGATTCTGACGTTTGTCGGCGTGGTCCACATCGCTTACGGCGAATACGCTCACGAACACGGCGTGTTTGCCGCGGCGGCCCAGATGCTGAGTTCGCAGGATTGGATCGACTGGATCGTCGTCCTGGCCAGTATAGCGATGATCGTCTGGTTCCTGCCGCACATGATTTTGGCGACGCTGATCGCCCTGCCCTTGCTGTTCAGTCCGAATCGAGTGGCCTCGGAGCTCGGGATTCATACCGAGCGGGTCGCCGATGAAACCGCATCTCGACCTTCGGCCCGAAGTGAAATGAGTTCCGTCTTCCAAGGCGAACACGGCGGTATGAACGCACCCGTGAACACCAGCGGCAAAACCTGGCTCGCCCAGGTTCGGGCCGAAATTTTGCAGCGCAAAGCCTTCCTGCTCATCGCATCGGTAATCATCCTGCTCACGGGCTTCATTCTTTTCCGCAACAGCGAGCAGTTCAATCCGAACATCCGGCCCATCGTGGCCGTACTCCGGAGCAATTTCTGGCTCACGGTCCATGTTTTCGCGATCATCATCGGTTACGCCGCCGCGATCATCGCCTGGGGCATGGCGCTCGTTTCGCTCGGCGGCGTCATTTTCGGACATTATCCCAAGGAAACGCTCCCGAACGGAAAAGAACGGATTCACCTGCCGCGGTTCAGCATGCTTTTCCTTCCTGGTGTGAAACGTATGATCCTGATCGCGCTGGTGCTGCTCGTCCTGGGAACGATCCTGGGAGCCCGGTGGGCCGATTACTCCTGGGGCCGCTTCTGGGGTTGGGATCCCAAGGAAGTCTGGGCGCTCATCACGATCCTGTTTTTCGCCATCGTCCTGCACGGCCGGATCGGCAGGCTCTACGGCCGGATCGGCCTGCTCATCGGCGCCCTTTTAGGTTCGCTGGCCGTGATTTGCACCTGGTACGTCGTCAGTTTCAAATTCCGGAGCATCCACGCCTACGGAGGCGGCGACGACAGCCGGATCATCACGATTTTCCTTTGGTGTTTTGTCTTCTTCAACATCCTCTGGGGAGCCGCCGCCCTGCTCCGCTACTTCACCTGCGTCTACGACCGCGAAGAAGAAATCGTGTAACTTTAACAACGAGTCCCAAGTGGAGCGAAGCGAAACTTGGGGGTAGAACTTGCGTTAGTCGCTTCCTCCCGCGATTTCCCACAGCAGTTGCGGCACCATCCGGGGGCGGCGCAGCAGGAGTTCGAACCGGAACCCGTTTTTCTCCGGGGTATACTGCGTGTTCTCGTCGTTTTCGTAACGCAGATAAAAATGCAACCCCAGCGGTTCCAGCGACGGTTCCCGAACCCCGTCGGAGCTGATGCTCCAACCGCTGACTTCCTCCCAATCGCTTTCGCTCGACTTGAATCGCCGTTGCAACGTCGCCAGGAGGGCGTGATCCGGGACCAGGGAAACCGTAACGTCCTGTCGAGAAGGAAGCAACGCGACCGAGCCGGTTTTTTCGTACCCGGAAGTCGGCGTGAGTTCGACATAGACCTCGCCTTTCTCACGACCGCCGAAGAAAACGAGCCGATAATCGTAGTCCCGGTTGAACTCCTCCGTGGATTCGTACCCCGCGGCCCTGATGCGAACTTCCACGGGATAGCGGTCCTGGTAATTTCGGCACGCAATGTACGCGGCGTGAATGTCCCGGACAAGCTGTTCCTTTTTGTTTTCATCCGATTCCTCCAGGGAACCGGTCGGCGAGGTTCCCCGGACGTTGCTCTCCTGCACGATGTAACGATAATGCCGGTCCAGGTTCCGGCAAATCCTGTCGAGCACCTGCGACGATGAGGCATTGGCGTTGCGATAGACCGTCACGTCGTCGCGTAATTCCTTGACCAGCGAATCCCGGTAGAACGTCCAGAATTTCCGTGTCACCTCGCCTAAAGACGCCGTTTGCCGCCCCGGCGGATCGGCCAGCAGCGCGAGCAAGGCGGCGTAAATCTCGATCTTTTCTCCAGCCGAGGTTTCACCACCGGGTCGGTCGAAACGGCTGTCGATCGCGTCAAACGACCGCGTCCACTGGGCCGATCGCGCACGATATTCGTCGGTGTCGGTTTGCCCCTCGTTTTCCAGCTTGACAAGCCGAACCTGGAGCATCCGGAGCAATTGATTACATCGGGTCGCCTCTCGGGCATCCATCGCATGGTTGAGATCCCAAAGCGGTTCCAGCTCCGCCGCGTTTTCGGAAAGCTCGGTTTTGCCGCCGGACATCGAACCGGGAATCGTCGGCATCTTTTCGAACACGGGGGCCGCCTGATCGTGTACCCGGCGAAAGAACTGCTGCATCTTCGGCGACGACAAACAGCCCAGTGGCAAAAGCAGAATCGCGAGCATGCCGACAAGGAACACCACGACGAGCCGCAACGAACGTTTCCGGTCCCGGTGCCGAAATTGGGCCGCCAATTCCAAAAGCGATCGCGACTTTTCCATCACACCCAGGAGATCGTCCCTCTGTTGAGCGGGCGTGGGCGAAATCCGGTGAAACACGTTTTCCCGTCGGACCAGTGCACGCGGATAATAACCGAGCAGAATTTGCGAATAGGAATCACCGAGATATTCGTCGACTTCTTCGATCCACTGTTCGGCCATTCGGGTCAATTCCGGTTGCGTCGTCACTCGGTCCTGGCCGCCGAGTACGAAAAGGATCGGCAAAAGCCGATTCTGCCGGGCCGTCAAAACATAATCGATCAACTGCTTCGCCCGGAGTAATTCTTCGCTGAAATGCTTGTGAATCCGGGCCGGCGAGCCTTGGAACGCCGGATTGAAAAAGAACAGAAACACATCGCTCCGGCCGACTTCCCGGGCCATGATGTTCCGCGTCCAACCGTGCCGGCTTTCCATGTCGAGTCGATCCACGGCCTCGGACTGGATTTCACCTTTCCAGTCGCCCAGTTCGAACACGATGCCGTCGATTTTGATTTCGATATTGTCGAAATGGGTCGTCGTGGGAACGATCCGACCATCGGGCCCCACGGCCGCGCCCATGAACTGGGCCAATTTCGAGCCCGGTTTGACCGGCAACGAGTTCGTTTGAACGAGTTGCTGGAAAAACGTCGTTTTCCCCGACCCCGTGGCTCCGTAGACTCCGATTCTGATTTTCATGGCAGGGTGAATGGTTGAAACACGAAACACACGTTTATTTTCCTTCGGGTGTTCTTCGTGGTTGAAAATGATCGTTTCATTTCACCAGCTTCAAATCGCCCAGGGTCATCGGCGTGGCATCGATACTTTCCGCGACAAAATCCGCCGTGACCGTCAGCTTCCGCGTTCCCGGCGGAATCGCAAGGTCCAAAGCCGACGCGGCTTCTCCTCCGGTGAATACCCGGTCACAGAGAACCTGCCGGTCCGCGAGGATGATCAGCCGGGCCTTTCCGTACGGTCGAACCCGGTCGTCGAATCCCGCGACGGTTCGCAACGACGTGAAACTCTCCGGTAGCGCATATTCGATCTCGGTCCCCACAGGCATAACAAGGCTCCGGTCATACGAAACTCCGTCGAGCAGGCGAGCTTTGAAATCCGGCAGCGCCCTGACTATCGGCGTTTTCAGCCGGGCCGCCGGCGCGGGCGTGACCAACACGTCAAACCGCGATGCCATGGCCGAAGGTTCCGCCGAGGCCGTTTCCGAACGAATTCGACCTTCCCGGAACGAACGCAGCAAGGCGGACGGTGAAGCGTCGTTCGCACCGGCAATCGGGTTACGATCGAACAGCAATTTCTGCGTCACGCGCAACGGCGTCCAGTCGGTCACGTATACGGCATGATCGTTCGAAAAAACGATTTCCTCGACGTCGTTCCACGAGACCGAACCCGAAAGACCGCCCCGCGTGGTCCATTTCAGCGTCTCGCCCTCCTGCTCCAACTCCCGGAGCGGTAATCGTGTCCCATTCCCAAGCGACAGCACGACCGAGGGGTTTTCCGCAACAAATTCAGCGTCCGGGTGATGTAATAGAAGTCCGAACACCCGGCGACGCGGCACGGGCAGCGTTTCGCCGTCCACGGAAAATGAGATGGTTTGTACGCCGATTTCCAGGACGACCCCGATGTAAACGTCCAGCGAATCCGGCTGCCCCACGACGATCCGGTCGCCCTTCGTTTCCAAGGTGGAAGCGAGACGGAGCCAATCTTTGGGCGGTGCGGCGATTTCGTCTCGATTCTGCACAACGAACCGTACGCCGAGAATCCGGTCCAGCGGAATTTCCGTTTCCGCGCCACCGGCAAGCCGGCAGGTCGCCGTTTTTCCCTTGGTTAGAAAACGATGAACGACGAGCCGGGAACCATCGGCCAGATCAAGAACATAAAGTCCCGCATCGGGGTGTTTGTCTCCGCTCGGTTTAGGCGGAAGTTGCGACGCCCCCTGCCCGACCGACGGAGGATTTGCCGCACGCAGTCTGACCAGGTGCGTCCGGGGCAATGTCGTTTTCGTGGCGTCTTGCTCAAAAACGATGCTCTCTTCGGTCAGCATGCAATCCTTGACCGTGTACGTTTTTCCGTCAATGTCCGTGAGTTCGAATTCAGCGGACGATACGAAAGAAGAAACGGTGAGCAGGCAGCAGGCGACCATTCGCAGGAGAATCCGTGAGCACCGTCCCCGGTTCGTTAGGGTCGAGGTCGTTGCGACCGGCACGCCCATGGTT
>JBEBTM010000002.1:0-47780 GCA_040393745.1 Thermogutta terrifontis
AAACCCTCACGACGTATTACCGGAAGCTCGGTTTTTTTTACGCGAAGGTCGACCGGAAGTTCGTCGAAACGCAGGGATACACCGGTCGGGGGGACAACCGCGCCTGGGTCAAAGTGAAGTTCATCATCGACGAAGGCCCCCGGTGCCTGATGCGTGATATCCGTTTCATGGGCAATGAATTCTATACCGAAGAACAGCTCAAGAGCGTGATGAAAATCCCGAAGTACAAACACTTCAACCAGGACCGTCTCGAAGTCGATTTGAGCCTGCTCAAGGAAAAATACGGCGACGAAGGTTTCGTCTTCGCACGGATCGAACCCGATCCGCGGATCGACGAGGAATACGTCGACCTGATTTTGCACGTTAAAGAAGGTCCGCAATGCTACCTGCGCACGCTGGACATCGACATCATGGGGCACGATAACACCGATTCGTACACGAAACTTCAAACGATCCTCAACCGAACCTCGACGATCCGGCTCGGCGAAAAGGTCCGGACGAGCGAAATCAACGCCAGTCGGCGTCGTTTGATGTATTCGCAGCTCTTCGAATCCAATCCCACGCAAGGCACCACGCCGGACTTTATTTTCAATATTCCGGACGATATCATCGAGGAATATGAACGGGAAGAGGCCACGGCCGAAGCGAACAAGGGCGCCGTGCGCGGCCAGGCGGTCCGGCACACGACGCACCGTCCTATCCTGTTCGATGGAACGCCGAACAGGAGCCGAATCGGGCTGGAGGAATTCTTCCGGGTTCGCGAACCTTCGGCGACGCCGCAGAACGGTTTGAAAACGGGTCCGGCAGTATTTCCGTCCGGAAAAGACCGTGTTCCGACGCCGTCGATGCCCGGAACGCTGCGGATTCCGGACGGTTATCGACCTCCGATGACTTCGATGCCGATTGCCCCGGAAGCGGACGAACCGTATGATCCGACGGCCAGGCCGATTGAACCCGCGCAGCTTGCCTGGATCGAACCGGAACACGGTCGAAACACCGTGGATCCGCAGGCGCCGGTGTACCGGGGCCAGGTTCGATTCGCGTCGCCGACTGCCGCGGTCGCACCGGCTCCCGTGACTTTGTCGCAGCCGACGTATCCACAAATGCAACCTGCGATCGCTCAGACCGGTTATGTTCGGTCGGCAAATGACGCAACGGGAAATCCGATGCGTGACTACACTCCGCCGGGCCTTGAACGTACCGCCGTACACACGACGCAACCCACGTCGATCCGGCAGGTTGCCGGCGGATATCCCGTCACGACGAATTACCCGACCTCTCCGGCGACTACGGCGGTGCAGCCGGCGATTTCCTCGGGCATGTACGGCCCCACGGTATACAATCCATATGACAACAATTCGTACAACAATGTGCAAGCGACCCATGCTCCCGCGCCGGTCGCAGCGGCGCCGCCGGTTTCCCTGGCTCCGCAGCCGGTGACACTCCAGCAGACTTCGGCAATTTATCGGGGGAATCCGTACAGTACGCTCGGCGAACCCACGGCGATCCGCTACGACGCCGTGACGGGCCGGAAACTCTACCCGGTCGACGGTCGTTGGGTCGTCCAGGAAACGCGTACGGGGCAGCTCATGATGAGCGTCGCGGTCAGTTCCGACTCGGGACTCATGGGTCGATTCGTGATCGAAGAACAGAACTTCGATATCCTGAAATGGCCGCAGGGATTCCGGCTCAACGATTGGAAGAACGCTTTCCGGGGCAAGGGGCAGCGGTTCCGAATCGAGGCCGTACCGGGCACCGAAGTGCAACGATACAGCGCAAGTTGGGAAACACCGTACCTGTTCGACCTGGATTATTCCTTCGGCGTGAACGGTTTCTATTATGAACGCTATTACGACGAATGGTACGAAGACCGGATCGGCGGTGGAATTTCCTTCGGGAAACTCTGGACGCCGGACTTCTCGACCCGGTTGTCCCTCGGGGCGCAACAGGTCAAGATTTATCGGCCGACGTATCCCGTTTCGCAGGACTTGTACGACGCACTCGGCAAGCACCCGATGTATACGATCGGTTTCGATGCTTCATACAACACCCGGGACAGCGAGCACATGCCGACCGAAGGACACCTGATTTCGTTTAACGTGGAACAGGTTCTCGGCGATTATCAATTCATCCGGGGCGGCGTCGATTTCCGGAAGTATTTCACGCTCCATGAACGACCCGACCGCAGCGGTCGCTGGGTTTTGGGCGTCCGGAGCAGTTTGAATATTTCGGAAAAAGGCACGCCGATTTACGAACGTTATTTTGGCGGCGGATTCACGAACCTTCGCGGCTTCGAATTCCGGGGCGTTACGCCTCGCGACGCAAACGGCGCGATCCTGGGCGGTTGTATGGAATTCTACAACTCGGCGGAATTGGTCTTCCCGATCACGGCCGACGACATGATCCGGGGATCCGTCTTCGTCGATACGGGCACCGTCGAAAGTTCGATTTCCAATTGGAAGAGCGATTACCGGGTCGCCGTGGGTTTCGGACTCCGGCTGACGATCCCGATGATGGGTCCGGCCCCGATTTCGTTGGACTTCGCGTTCCCGATCAGCAAGGAAAGCGGCGACGAGAAACAAGTCTTCTCGTTCAACGTGGGTTTGATGCGGTAAAAACGGGCGGGAACAACGGAACGGAGTCGTGTCGACGACCATGAAAAAACGCAAGACTTCTTCGCCGCCGGAGCGGGCTCGATACCATTTTTCACGGGGACGGCGTACTTGGCGGCGGAAATTCCATGACGCTTTCCTCGGGCTCGGCCAAGCCATGAACGGACAGTCGAGCTACCTCGTTCACTTTGCGGCCGCCGTGGGCGTGTTGGTCGGGGCGACCCTACTTGGAAATTTCGACATCGTCCGCTGGTGCCTGCTCGTTCTTTGCATCGCCATGGTCTTTGGCACGGAGATCATGAATACGGCCCTGGAAAACCTGTCCCGCGCGGTCACCTTGTCCTACGATCCGCAGATCGGTCGAGCTCTGAACATTGCCAGTGGGGCGGTTCTGGCCGTGTCATTCGGCGCCGCCGTGGTGGGCGTGATCCTCTTTGTGGAGAGTTTGTGTAAAATTTTCGTGCTTTAATAAGCGGGCGATGCGGATGATCGGCCGATCGTCGTGAAAGGATCCCGTCATGGAAGCTGGAGACGATAGCCGGGAAGATCAATAACGGACGAGTTCATTTCCGAGTACGGCGAAGCGTTTTCACTCCGCCGGCGTTTCGGAAAGAAACCGGGTGACTTCGTCGGGCAATCCCGCCGCGATTCGGGGCGGTTTACCTTTTTGTTGCAGTATCTGGACGGCAAGCAGGATGCCCAGTCGCCGGGCGACCTCGTCGATTTCGAGGGCCAATTTCTTTCGGGCCGGGCCCTTGGCCTCCGCGAATCGCATTCGTGTTTCCGTATCGGAAAATCTTGGAAAGACAGGCCCGAAATCGTCTTTGAGCTTCTTGCGACGGAACCGACTCACGGGGACGACCAGATCGCATTCCGTGATTTCCCTCGCCAGGGCAATCGGTTCATCGGCGGCATTCACACCGAGAATCGCCAAACTGCCGGGCCGGTTCGGACGATGAACGAGCAGCCGAACGCCCGGCGGCAAAATCGATTCGAGCTTCTTTCCCGCGCTGGTTTCCTCGGTTTCGTCGATCAAAACGGCCGCGCCGCCGGACTCGGTTTCGGGGTCGTATGAAATCGAATGCAGCAGGGCGGCCAACTCCGCAAGCAATATCGTTTCCGTGACAATCTCCGCACCGGGAAGCAGTAGTACCCGGTCACCGGGGAACACGGTTTGTTCCAAGGGCGGCAGTCCGTGAAGTTTATCGAGGGCGGATTGAAGTAAGTGTTTCACGGATCGTTCCTCTCAGGCGGTTCGCTGCCGGTGTTGATCGTTTCACGATTGATCCGGTAAAAATCGTCCGGCGGCACTTTCAGGAGTTCGCGATCGTAGCTGGCCACGCCGTTGCATTCGCCTTCGATGTCGCTGAGTTGATGGAATACGGCCCCGGCGAGCCCTTCATCGAGAATCATGTCACGCAACCGTTCATGCTGGGCCGCATAGCGCCGCAAAAGCGTTTTCGAATCGGAAACATGCTGAAACCCCCAGGTGTCGGGCGTCCAAAGATGTTTTTCCGGCGGAACGAGCGTGAAAGCGCCGAAGGAGCCGAGCACGGCCGCGCGACTCGGGTCCGCCTCGGGCATTTCGGGACCCGGAAACTTATGGTGGTCGTTCAAATCCCCCACGCCGAAATCGTTCCTCCAACCGCCGGCCGCGTTTACTAACCGTGTCGGATCGATCTCTCGGAGCATTTCGACGTAGTTCATTGTTCGGTGTTGCCCCCGGCCTTCGTTGAACAGGGTCCAAACGATGATCGACGGATGATTCGCACGTAGCAGGACAAGACGCTGGAGTTCGTTTTGAAACTGTTTTTTCGCTTCCGGCGTACGGTTGGACGCTCCGGGCATGTCCTGCCAAACGAGCATTCCGATGCGGTCGCACCAATAATACCAGCGTTCGGGTTCGACTTTCTGGTGCTTGCGAATGACGTTGAAGCCGAGCGATTTCGCGACCTTGATATCCGTTTGGACGGCCAAATCGCCGGGTGCGGTGTAAAGCCCGTCGGGCCAGTAACCCTGGTCGATCACGCCCATTTGGAACAGGATTTTCCCGTTGAGCCGGATTCGGGCGTGACCTTGGTCGTCACGGACCATGTCGACTTTTCGAAACGCGAAATAGCTGCCGACCTGGTCGAGCGTCGTTTCGCCTTCGACGAGCCGGAGCCGAACCTGGTAAAGATGCGGTCGATCGGGCGACCAGGTTTTTACGGCTTCGGAGGGGAACCGCATCAAGAGCGGCCCGTCGCTGCCGCCGTAGGCTTTGGCGACGGTTTTGTCTCCATCGAAAGCCTCGGCGTAAATGAACAGTGTTTTTCGAGGCTTTTCGATGAACGGCAAAACGGTCAGCGTCGCGGCGTCGGCGTCGGCGATGTACTGGACCGAGCGAAAATGTTCCGCCGGAACAGGTTCGAGCCAAACGGTCTGCCAGATTCCGCTGCACGCGGTATATCGGCTGCCGGATGACGTGACGGATTGTTTTCCGCAAGGCTGGTCGCCCCGGTCCGTAGGATCGTAAACGTGGACGACCAGTTCGTTCAGACCCGCATCCCGCGGCCGGAGATGATCGGTAATATCGAACGAAAACGGGTCGTAGCCGCCTTGGTGCCTGCCGACCATCCTGCCGTTGATCATGACCACGGCCTCCCAGTCCACGGCGCCGAAATGGAGCAGGATTCGGTGTTCCTTGGGCCAGTGTTCCGGAATGCGGAAGGATCGTGAACAGGCGAAGCGTTCGACGTTCCGGCCGACGCGAGAGAGCGTCGATTCGATGGGAAACGGAACCAGGATCGTGCCATGGTTCATCATCGAAACGCCCGTGGAAACGGCGGCGGGTCGGGTCGCGTCCCGCCAGTTCCACAGGCCGTTGAGGTTCATCCATTCCTCGCGAACCATCGTGGGTCGGGGATATTCCGGATGGACGTTGACCGGGGTCACGTCGGAGGCCCAGGGCGTTTTCAGCGGGTTGATCCGTGGCGAAGGGGCTTCCTCGGAAACCGATTCGCCCAACTCCTTGAGCCGGTCTTCATGACGAATGAATTCCTGCGGCACGGTCGGACCGGCGAGAAAGAGGAACAGCACGGCCGGAAAAAAGATGCTGCAAAATCGGGTCGGTTTCATGGCGATGCGATCAGTTCGATCAAATGGACGATGGGGATTTCACGGTAACTCGGGTCTCGCTGCATGATGCCGCCGAAGTGCATCGCGCAACTCATGTCCAACGTCGCTAAAACGTCGCATCCGGCCGCGAGGATGTTTTCGACTTTCCGTTTTCCCATAGCTAGCGACGTGCCCGCCATTTTTACGCTGAACGTGCCGCCGAAGCCGCAACATTCCTCCATGAAGGGAATCGACGTGTATTCGAGTTCTCGGATGTTTTCGAGCAGTTTCATCGGTGGCTCGACGATGCCCAGTTCACGGCGTCCGTGGCAGCCGATGTGCAAGCCGACTTTTTTCGGGCACCGGGCTCCAAAGTCTGCTTTGCCGAGGATGTTGACCAGGAATTCGCTGATTTCAAAGACCCGCTTGCCCACGGCGGCCCCTTCGGAATCGGAATCGAGTTGCTCGAAAAAGACCCGGCACATCGCCGCGCAGGATGTCGACGGCGTCACAATCCAACGGTAGGCCCCGAAGACCCGGGCGAACTCGTCCATGACCCGCTTCGCTTCGGGCCAGTAGCCGCTGTTGAAGGCGGGTTGGCCGCAGCAGGTTTGGTCCGGCGGGAATTCCAGCGGAATTTTCTCGGCTTCGAGAATCGAAACCATGGCCCGGCCGACCGAGGGGAAAAACTGGTCGATGAAGCAGGGAATGAACAGCGCGACCGTTTCGCCGACAGTGTATTCGGGATAATCCCATTTCGGATAGGATCGCAGGACGGGGTCGGGCATGGCGGCACGGGAGGGTTGGCGGAAAGGTCGAAAGTCGACTCTTCCATGATACCGCCGGGAAAGCGTCCCGTAAAGCCCGTTCAAGGTTGGTTGCCCGTCAAGCGATGTCTCGGTTCAATCTTCCAAACGACGCGATACGTTGGAATCGAAACGACGGTAGGCGGCTTGGCCCAGATCACGCTGTTCACGGGCCTGGCCGACGCTGGGCCAAGCGGAGACGTTTTCCAGTTCGGGCATCATTTCCACCAACTGGTCGATGAGAAGTTGAGCTAGGATAACCAGGCTTTCCTCTTTGGCATTGTCCCGAATCGTTCGGGCCGTTTTCATGATTTTGATGAGCTGTCCCCGATTTCGGACCGGATTGCTCGGAATTTCATCCGGTTCGATGACTAATTCGCCGACGGGAACTTCGAGCACCTCGCGCCAACGGTAAAGCTGGCTCAGCAAGAGGTCGGTCGTTTCCAGAGACTGGCGTCGGGCCTCGGCAATGTCGATCGAGAGTCGCTTTGCAGCACGTGTCAGGGAAATATTTTGCTCCTCCCGGACATTTGCCAGACGATGCAAGGGTCGAACGCACTTTTCGGGCCCCGTGGCTCCTCGGGACGAGTGGGCAAGCATTTCACGTACGGCATCCGCGTTGTCGACGGAGGTCACGATTTGTGTCGGATCAAAGCCCCCGAGGGTGCGGGGATCGTTGATCGGAATCTCGGGATGATTCATGGCTGCTTCCCACAAGCGGTGACAAGATAAAAAGAGTCCATTCCTGATCCGTTTATCGGCTCGTTTTTCATGAAACGTGATGGAATCTTCCGCAAAGCGCGCCAAGGCGGAATAAAAGAGACCCCGTTGCTTACACGGCGAAAAAAAACCGCCGAATCCTGCGATTCGACGGTTGTACGTTGTGAAACCTCATTGGAAACCCAAGGAGAACCTGATGCTACGGAGCCGATCCGGCGTCGGATGAATTGGGACCTCGGCGTCGGATCAACGTGAGTCCGCGGTCAAACAAGTTCCTTTTTCCGACCGATGAGCGTGCGAAGTCGCTCCGCCAGCAGTTCGGGATCGAACGGTTTCTTAAATGTTTCATTGAAATAGGATCGATCAAAACTCATCGGTGTCCCATCGTCCGGAAGCAGGGCGATCAGGATCACTTCCGCAAATTCGCCGTTCTTCCGCAGATTCTGGCTAATTTGCGCCGCTTCCGTTCGACCGATGGAATAATCGACGATGATGCAGTCAGGATGGAAACTCTCGGCTTGAATCCCCGCGTCGAATCCGCTGGCCGCGACGGCGACACGGAACGACTTTTCGCCGGGAAGCTCACGACGGAGATTCTCGATCATGACTTGATCCTGGGCGACGATCAAAACCTTCGCCAGAGTTTCGTCTTCGAGATCTCCAAGGGGCATCCCGTGCTCCTTGAGGAATTTGATGAGGTATTCCCTCGGAATCCGACGATCTTGCGATCCGGGAATACGGTATCCTTTAAGCCGGCCCGAGTCGAACCATTTGCTGACGGTGCGCGGGGCCACCTTACAAATCTTGGCGACCTGACCAGTTGTAAAAACCTTCATTGCAGGCTCTCCGATAATCTTTACGCTTTTTTCCGTCCTGAACGATAATCCCTTCGAACAGGATCTTAACGCCCTAGCTTCCTTGACTTCGCTGAAAGATGTCCCTATCTTGGAAGTCGAAAAAACTCTGGGTCAGGGCTTCACGATTTCTAGGCTTCACACAAGTAACAGGCTTGTTTTCCACACCGGCGGGTCCCTCCGCCTGTCTTTCAAACGTATCGACCGAATGTCGCTCCGAAAATGAGGAATAATTCAAAAATGAATGGCAGAGGCAAAAATCGCCTCAAAACGCATCCTTGCGTCCACCATCCGCTCTTGGACCTCACCTTTCGGTGCCCGATCCACACGCGGTCCGTTCCGATCAAACGCCGCCGGGCTGAATCCATTCGCGCCCCGGCAATCACTGCCCAAGCGGATTCGGCATCCGTGCCGCGTTTCATGCGGCGACATCGATACGGTCGAACAAACGGCAACGGATTTTCCATCAAGCCTCATCGTGCTTCGTGATGCGACCGACCGGGTTGCAAGATCCTTCTTGCTTCCGGAACCCTTCAGACCGAAGAATCGCGGCTTCTGGTGGCCGCCATTTTTCAGTTTCCCAAGGGAGAAATCCCGCTAACCGTATTCATCGGTCTGACCGGGGATACTACTTTAGAAAGAAAAAGACACAATATCGAAGCAAATGAATTTTCCCGATAAAATGCCAATTCGAGAACGATCCTTACGGCAGGAGAAACGCTTTTTCTCCGCAAAATCGAAAGATTAGGCCGGAATGGATGTCGTAGCAAAACTACGCCTCCGGTTCCGGACGGCGTCGTGGTTCTCCAGGGGAGCGATTCTTTTTTTCCTGGATCAATTTACTCGCGGCGTCGAGAATCTGGATGATCAGAAGGTCGTCATACGGAAAATCCAGCTCGTAAAGCTGGCGAATATATTCCAGCGGAAGTTTCATATTGTCCTGCGTTTCCGCCAGACACCAAGCGCGGCCGACGAGTCCCAGGGCAAGGTCATCGACATAAACATCGCTCAATTCCGAGAATTCACGGAAAATAGGAAAAGCGCTTTGCGTGTCCCCTTCCAGAAAAAAAAGCCGGGCAAGCTGTCGCTTGGCCTTGCTTTTCCAGTAGTAATTCCCTTCCGGATAATAATCGATGACACTTTGCCAGGCGTCGACGTTGTCCAAAATGCAGGCGTAAATCCACTGTTCCTCGATCGTTTCCCGTTTGGTGATCTGGCCGGGAACCGGTTCGTGCAGCGGATTGGCCATGGAATAAGCCCGGAAATAACCGATACCGAAGCCACAAAGAAACAAAACGAAGAACACCAGCATCCAGCGTCGTCGATGGCCCGATTTTTCGGTCAACTGTCGCTCCCGAAGCATCACACGGTTGAGCTTGTCCGTCGTCGCCAGAAGTATTTCGTCCGATCGGCTCCCCGAAAAGCTGTTCCAGTCGGTCAAACGGGACGGGGCTTCTTCATCGTGCAGGAAAATGGAGTAAAAAGACCGCAACTCACGTTGGATGTCGCCGAAGGATTGGAATCGCTTCTCCGGCGACTTCTCGATCATCCTATGAACGATTCGGGCCAACGGCAACGGGATGTCCGGACGCTGTTTGGCAAGCGGCTCCGGTTCCTCGTTGACATGCTGCAGCGCCACGGCCAAGGGCGTATCACCGCGAAAAGGCGGTTGGCCGGTCAGGGCGTGATAGCAAGTGATTCCAAGCGAATACATGTCGCTGCGCAGATCCAAATTCTTCCCCTGGGCCTGCTCCGGGCTCATGTAAAGAGGTGTGCCCAATGTCATGCCGGCCTGGGTCAATGCCATCGAGGTTTCGCCGGTGCCACTGAGACGAGCCAGCCCGAAATCGGCAATTTTCACATCGCCGTTGTCACCCAAGAGAATATTGTCCGGCTTGACGTCCCGATGGACGATGCCCGCCTCAGCGGCTTTGTCCAAGGCAGAAGAAATCAGCCAGAGAATGTCGGCGATTCTGTGAAACGGTAACGGTCCGCCGGTTTGGATCAATTTTTGCAGCGTTTGTCCTTGGACATACTCCTGGGCGATGAACCAGAAGCCCTCGATGCAGTCGGCCTGGAATATCTGGACCAGATTCGGATGCGTCAGGCGCGCAATGGCCCGGGCTTCCCGCACAAAGCGTTTGACGTAGGTTTCGTCTTTGGAAAATTCCGTTTTCAGAATTTTCAGCGCCACCCGGCGGCCCAGGGACCGCTGCTCGGCCAAATAGACTTCGGCCATGGCTCCGCTGCCGATTTTGCGGAGGATGTGATAGTCGCCGAATTCCCGATTGACCAGATTGTTCGTTTGCATGTCGCTCATTTTATCGGAAATTCTCGAAAGAGGAAAGTGGAGTAAATGGGACATGAAATTCAGAGTCTCGCCTTTTTTGCGCAATCGTTACAATCGGCCCGGACGGACGAAAAAACGGGCGTGATTCCGTAAAAAAAGCCAACCGGCAATTTCCCGCGGCGTATAGTAACACGGTCGTTTCCGGCCCAACCCCCCAATGAACATGCCCAAATCGACGCCAAATTTCCGACTTATCCCGATGCTGATCGCCTGCCTGGCGCTGCTGCCGGGTTGCCGTTTGTTTCGGCCGGAATCCTCGCCGGTTCAGCCGCCCGTGGCTGCCCCTCACTTCGAGGGTTCCACGCAAGGCAGCAGCGAGCCGCCGGCGATCATCCGAGGTTCCGACGCTCCGACGCCCATGAGCGCATTTCGGCCGCCGGGTTTTCCCGATTCGACGGTTTCCGTTGTTTCCAGCACGCCTGTGGTCGTGGCACAGTCGCAGGACCGTGTGGAAGCGTTTCGACCCATTGTGCCGGAACATCTGCAAATGACGCCACCCGTTGCGGAGCGGATCGAGTACAAAACGGATCCCGCCGTCCAGTCCAAGCTCGACCAGCTTTCCGGCGAAGTGGATCGGCTCCAAAAAGCCTTGAGCGAAAGCGAGGAAAACCGGCGTCAAGTATTGCAGGAGCTTCAAACCCGGCAAAACAGCGCCGAAAAACCAGCTTCGGATGATCCTGTTCGGCATCCCGTGGCAACGGAAGTGCTCCGCCCGGAATCGGCGGACGCTCCGATCTGGTCGCCCGTCTTCAACGTCCAAGGTTTGACCGTGGTGTCGGACCGTCAAGCGACCCGGATCGAAGTCGTCGATACGGCTCTGTTCTATCGCGATACCTGGGAGATAAACCCCGCGGGAGAAGAAACGCTCCGAAAAATCGTCGGCGAAATCAAGACCTTCGATCCGAACGCATTTTTGGAAATCGAGGGACACACGGACAGTATCGTCATCGATCCGACCAATACGACACAGAAACACGATTTGGCATCGCATAAATCCTTGGCTGTGATGCAATATTTCGTGAACACGCTCCGCTGGAATCCGGACCGGATCAAGACGAGCGGTTTCGGAGCGACCCGGCCCGTCGCGGACAACGGCAGCGCCGAGGGCCGAGCCCGGAACAACCGCATCGAAATCGTCGTCAGTCGAGCCCCGTAGCCGTTCCATTTCCTCCATTTGACCGAACGGGCGAAGATGCCGGCGGTTCTGCGTGACCGGCAAGCGATTCGTCCAAATGCCGCCGGAGTTCCAATGCCGGTTCGCCCCGATAGGGCGCAAAAGCCAGGTGCCGCATGGCATCGACGGGGCAAATCGCTACGCAGCGCAGGCAGTTTGTGCATCGCAAATCGGACTTCGGGACCGCCGATTCATCGGCCCTTGAAAGCGCTCCCATCGGGCAATGCCGGACGCAAACATCGCAGCGCAGGCATTCTTTCGTCCGGGCATGAACGGTCGCATGGAAGGGGCCGAACAATTTCCGCGATGCAAAGAACATCCCGAAGATCGCGCCGTGAATGTCGGACAAAATCGGCCACCGGGGCCACCGGGCTTGATCGGCGTCGAGTTCTTCAGCGTAGCGTCGTGCCCGGTCAAGCTGCCGGAGTTTGATTTTCGGTGAGAAAAACGGAAAGAAACTGTCGGGCATGTACAGAATCCGACCTGCGACGCAACGAAACCCCTTGACCGCGAGCTTCCGTTTCATGGGGCCCGCCACGCCACCGGAAAAGGCGCCGTGGGTGCCGAGCATGATCGCCGGCGTGTTCCCGACCCGGGATAATTTTCGAACGAAATCCCGGATCATCGGCGGAATCGAAAAAAAATACGTCGGAAACGCAAGCCCGAAGGCGACACCGGGATCGATCTGTTCCGGGTTTGCCGTTTCCAGGGGTCGAAGTTCCACGGTCCAACCGAGCTCCCGCAGCCGATCCGAAAACGCCTCTGCGGCCAGGAGCGTGTTCCCCGAGCCGGAAAACCAATAGAGATGTAAGTGTTTCATGGTGTTGGGGCCGGAGTCCTGACTCCTGAATTCTTCTCTTCACAGTTTCCGAATGGTATTTGAGAAATCCTTGTAGAGTTTTTCCCAATCGTCGCCGAAGCAGTCGGTGAAGTCGCGGAGCCGGATTTCCGGGGAATCATCGCTGTCCATGTCTTTTTCGGCCAGGATTTTCAGGTATGCGACGTATTCCTTGGGTCGCTTCATGATCAGGAAATAGGTCCAGCCCCAGGTCAGGGCGTAACTCTCCCGCTGCTGCTGGGCGTTGCGGAAGGGGTCGTCGCTCAAAATGAGCGTCCGGAGTGGATCACGTTGTTTTTGCAGCGCCGGAATCAAAACGGCCTGTCGAATCGGGTTCACCTTGGGTCGGCTCGTCCAAGCGGCTTGTTTGCCACGGTCCGGAACTTCGTGGAAAACGGCCAAACCTTCGCTGACCCACAATGGATACGGTGCCAATCGCTTTTGAAGACCGCAGTTGAAGCCGATTTGATGCACCGCTTCATGGACGACCATGGTCACATTCTCCACCGCGCCGGGCTGTTGGAGCAAGGCGGCGATTTTTCGCGGCGAGGCCCGGCCCTGTTCGTTTTCGCGGCTCGCTTCCAAGCCGGAAATGTCGCAGAGCACGATGCGGTTCGTCTTCAAATTGAAATAAGCGTGTGTATTCTGCGTGACCGCATTACCTTCGTCGGCGGCGTACCGGAAGAAATCGTGGCGGCTCGAAAACACCAGCGCGACCATCGGGCAGGCCGGTTCGTGCAGCGTGATACCTTTTTTCTCCCAAAAATCGGTGAAACCCGCATAGACCCGCTCCAAAAGCTGGCCGTACCAGTCGGCAAAGACGTCCGATGTTGTGTGCACGAGCACAAAATGGTCCTTGACGAGAATGTCGTACCGACTCTCGGCGGGGAATTCGTTTTTCAGGTGTCGGATCAATTCGTCCTTTGTGTAATAACTGAAAGGTTTTTCGTCTTTCGTAAAGGCCCCGAGTTCGTCCTTGGAAAGGACCAGATACCGGCCGTCACGGGTCTCGAAACCGATTTCGCCGGTTTCCTGAGAACGGTAGAGAGCTCGGCCGGATTCCTTTTTCTTCTGCCCATTCTGTGTAAACTCAATGTGATCCAGCGCGGACAGGCTCCATGGGAAGGCGAAAAGAAATAACGCCGGCAGAATCGGCCGGAATTGGCAAAAAAACCGAAAATTCATCTTGGCACCCATGCTGGAAATCGTTATCGTTCGCTGTTCACCATTTTAGTTCACGCCAAAAAAGTAGGTCGCCTACCTTACTTTCTTCCTTTATCATCGAAACCTGGCGGCTCGGCCACTGAGAAAAAATGCAAATAAACCCGAAGCGTTTCCTGATTTTGCTTTCGCTGATCCTCGGCGGCACGACGCTTGGCTGTGCCGTTGACAATGAGTTTATGGCAAAATGGCCCGGTTTTGAAGCCCGGAGCGATAAAATTCCCGGTTTAATGCCTTCCCGGGAACGAATCGAGATCATCCGAAACAAGGGCGAGGCGGGCCAAAAGGCTCCGGCGGCGGAACAGGCGATCCTGTTGGCCCAGCTCATGCACGAATATGAAACGGCTCCGGCGGTGAACCTGAAGCGGGAGACTGTTGACGCCATGGGGAAGATTCGGCATCCCGACCAGTTCGGCTGCCTGAAGGAGGTGCTGAACGACCCTGATTCTTTAATCCGCGTTTCCGCTTTGGAAGCCATTGGGCAGGATAACTCGTACAACGACGATCTTGTCACGATCCTGATCGAGCACAGCAAGCGAGACCCGGACAAGGATGTACGCATCGTGGCGATGAACCGACTCGGGCGGATCGGCAAGCTATTACGTACAGACAGAAAACCGGACGGCAACAATAAAGCCTTGGCCACGCGGATTTTCAATGCTTTGGCCGACGGACTTTACGACAAGCAGACGATCATCCGCTACGAGGCGATGCAAACCTTGGGCATGACCACGGGTTTGGATTACGGTAGCGACATCAACCGCTGGACGCAGTACGTTCAGTACAAAAAAGGTGAAAGTCGGGAACTACCCAAGGAACGAACCTTGACCGAACGTCTGCCGACGATCCAGCTTCCGATGTTCAAATAAGAAATAGTAAACGAATAAGTTCGTCATTCCCGCGCAGACGGGAATCCAGAGATTAGATTCCCTAACCTTTTGTACGGTATCTTGTTGAGACTGTTCAAAAAGTCGACAATGTCGTTCGTCCATATCCTCGCCGGAACCTGCCCTCGACTTATCAAGCGGAAAAAAATGAAATAATCCTCTTTTTTTCTTTGACTGAAATATTCTCGCCATATTGCCCTGTTTCGCATTGGATGTGAGCCTGAAAACGAGCCCAAGTGTTCGTGCGGGCAGGAGGGATGGCTGATGTTCCGGCTCCTCGCTGCCACTTGGTGTCGGTGCGTCATTTTTTAGACGATCTTCCGGTACTTGCTCCGCCTGTGTCCGAACCGGCCGGGGTCTTTCGCTTTGAGCATTTCCTCGTAGGCTGTGAAGTTGCCTTCAAACCAGGCGACTTTCCCATCGCCTTCGAACACGAGCAAATGCGTGCAAATTCTGTCCAGAAAGAACCGGTCGTGCGAAATGACCATCGCACAGCCCGAGAAATCGATGAGGGCCTGTTCCAGAACCCGCATCGTGTTCACATCCAGGTCGTTCGTCGGTTCGTCGAGCAGGAGGAGGTTGCCGCCGCTTTTGAGCAACTTGGCCAAATGGACCCGGTTCCGCTCACCGCCGCTGCAATGCTTCAAGAGCTTCTGTTGCTGCGTGCCCCGGAAATTGAACCGGGAAACGTAAGCCCGGCTGTTCATCTTGATCGGCCCCAGTTCGATCAGGTCCTTGCCGCCGGTGATTTCCTCGAAGACCGAAAGTTCGTCGTCGAGTGCGTCCCGGTGCTGATCGACGTAGGATAATTTTACGGTATCGCCCAATTCGATCGAACCGCTGTCGGGTTTTTCATCCTGAACGATCATCCGGAACATGGTCGTTTTGCCCGTCCCGTTGGGGCCGATCACACCGACGATCCCGCCCCGGGGGACGCTGAACGTACAGTCGTCAATCAGGGTGATCGGGGTACCCGCGATGGTGTAACCCTTGGAGACGTCCCGGAACTGGACGACTTTCTCGCCGAGCCGGGGTCCCGGCGCGATTTGGATGATCGTGTCGCTTTTATCGTCCAGGGTTTGCTGTGAGGCGAGTTTTTCGTACGCATCCACCCGGGCCTGGTTTTTCTGGAGCCGCCCTTTGTGGGCCATCTGGATCCATTGGAGTTCCCGCTCCAGGGTTTTTTGCCGTTGCGTTTCCTTCTTTTCGAACTGCCGTAACAGTTCCGCCTTCTGGGACAGCCAGGACGAGTAATTACCCTCGAAGGGAATCCCCCGGGTATTTTCCAGTTCGAGAATCCATTTCGTGATATTGTCCAGGAAGTACCGGTCGTGCGTGACGATAATGACCGTGCCCGGATAATCCCGGAGTTGACCTTCGAGCCAATGGACCGTTTCCGCGTCGAGGTGGTTCGTCGGTTCGTCGAGCAGCAGCAGGTCCGGTTTTTCCAAAAGCGCCATGCACAGGGCCACCCGGCGACGTTCCCCGCCGGACAGTTTCCGTACAATGGCGTCGTCCGGCGGCAGTACCAAGGCATCGGCCGCCATATCGATGGTTCGGTCCAGTTCCCAACCGTTCACGGCGTCGATTTCTTCCTGCAATCGCCCCATCTTCTCCATCAGGGCGTCGAAATTGTCCGCCTGGTCCGGGTCGGCCATGTCGGCGGCCACCTTGTTGAAGGCGTCGATCTTGCTTTGAACGGGCTCCACGGCGGTCATGAGATTTTCCCGAACCGTGCTGTCGAGCATCAATTCCGGCTCCTGGGCGACGTATTTAACTCGCATCCCCTTGGCGATTTGGGCCGTTCCATCGATGTCGGTGTCGATGCCCGCCATGATTTTCAGCAGCGTTGATTTGCCGGACCCGTTTTCTCCGACCACGCCGATTTTCGCGCCGTAGAAGAACGTGAGGCTGATATTGGACAAAACCGTTTTGTCTCCGTAACGCTTGGAGACACGGGACATTTCGAAGATATTATGCGGTACCACGTTGGAATGGAAATGGAAAAATGTTGAACGAACCCAAAGTTTAGGCGAGCGGTGCGGACGGCGGTCACGCGACGCATTATACCGCAACGGGGCCCGATGAAAAGACGGCTCACTTTGCCGTGCGGTTGGCGCACTATTTGCGTGAGTCTTTTGACAGGCCGATCCCCTGCCAGAATTGCGGGAAAGATCGCCGAAAACGAGGGAGGATCAATTTACTATGGCATTTTCTTACGAAAAACTGACGACGAAATCCCAGGAAGCTCTTTCGGGGGCCCAGGAATCGGCGGTGAAGGCGGGGCATCCCGAGCTCACACCGCTGCATTTGCTTGATACAATGCTGACGGAAAAAGACGGTAATGTCCGGCCGATTCTCGAAGCGACCGGCTGCAATGTCACGCAATTGGACAAAATGATCGACGCCGAACTTCGGCAGTTGCCCAAGATGTCCGGGGGTACGGTTCCCGGCGCGTCGGGGGAGTTGCAACGTGTGCTCTATGCCGCGGCCGATGAAGCCGAGGCGATGAAGGATGATTACATTTCGACCGAACATCTCCTGCTGGCCCTGGAAAAGGTTCCTTCGAAAGTTCGTAACATATTGGAATTAAACGACTTGAACCGCGATGACCTTCTGCGGGCGATTCAAAAAGTGCGTGGGACGGCCAAGGTGTCCGATGCGGATCCCGAATCGAAAATGCAGGCTTTGGCACGCTACGGCATTGATCTGGTCGCGTTGGCCAAGCGGGGCAAGCTGGATCCCGTGATCGGTCGGGACTCGGAAATCCGGCGAGTGATCCAGGTTCTATCCCGGCGAACGAAAAATAATCCCGTACTGATCGGCGAGCCCGGCGTGGGGAAAACGGCCATTGCGGAGGGGCTCGCGCTGCGCATCGTGGACGGTGACGTGCCGGAATCGCTCAAGAATAAAAAAGTGATCGGGCTCGACATGGGCGCGTTGGTTGCCGGCACGAAATTCCGGGGCGAGTTTGAAGAACGTCTCAAGGCCGTACTGCGGGAAGTAGACGAAGCCGCGGGGCAGATCATCCTGTTCATCGACGAATTGCATACGCTGGTCGGCGCCGGCAAAGCGGAAGGCGGCAGCGATGCGGCGAACCTTTTGAAGCCGGCCCTGTCCCGGGGTGAACTGCGCTGCATTGGCGCAACGACATTGGACGAATACCGGAAGTACATCGAAAAGGACGCGGCGCTGGAACGCCGTTTCCAGCCGGTTTACGTCGAAGAACCCGGCGTCGAGGATACCATTGCGATCCTCCGGGGCCTGAAACCCCGGTATGAAGCGCATCACAAGGGTGTGAAGATCACCGACTCGGCCCTGGTCGCCGCGGCCGAGATGTCGCACCGTTATATTTCGGACCGATTTTTGCCCGATAAAGCGATCGACCTGATGGACGAGGCGATGAGTCGATTAGCGATGGAACTGGAAAGCGTGCCCACCGAAATCGACAAGGTCCAGCGGCGTTTGGTACAGCTTGAACTCGCCGCCCGGCAACTGGCCGACGAAAGTGAATTTCACGCCCAGGAACGGCTCCGGGAGATCGAAAAGGAAATTTTCGAACGGAAAAGGGAACTCGAAAAGCTCCGGGCCCAATGGGAAAAGGAAAAGTCCGGCGCGATGGACGTTCACCAACTGCGAAACCAACTTGCCGACGTGGAACTCCGGTACAAAAACCTGTCCGCGCAGATCAGTGAACAGCAGTCCCGGGGTCAAATGCCCGACGAGCGGCAATTCCAGCAGCTTTACGAACTCGACCAAGAGAAACGTGATTTCGAGCGGAAAGTCGAGGAAGCCGAAGAGAAGGAATCGGAAGGAGAGGAGAAGAATCGCGAACCGAACGAAAAAGAGAGAAAAAAACTGTTGCGTCAAGTCGTGGGGCCCGATGAAATTGCCGAGGTGGTCAGTTCCTGGACCGGGATTCCCATGAGCCGGATGATGGAAACCGAGCGGGCCAAATTGCTCGTCCTGGAAGACCGGCTGCATCTACGGGTCGTCGGGCAGGACGAGGCCGTGGACGCCGTGGCCAATGCGGTGCGTCGCAGTCGGAGCGGGCTCCAGGACCCTCATCGGCCCATCGGGTCGTTTTTGTTCCTGGGTCCCACCGGCGTGGGGAAGACCGAGCTTTGTAAGGCTCTTGCCGAAGCGATGTTCGACGACGAGGCCGCGATGGTACGCATCGACATGAGCGAGTTCATGGAAAAGCACACGGTGAGCCGACTGATCGGCGCCCCTCCGGGCTACGTCGGTTATGAGGAAGGCGGCATGCTCACCGAAGCCGTGCGGCGCCGGCCCTATAGCGTGGTGTTGTTCGACGAAATGGAAAAGGCTCACCGGGACGTGTTCAACGTGCTTTTGCAGGTGCTCGACGACGGCAGGCTTTCCGACAACCAGGGGCACACCGTCGATTTTACGAACACGATCATCGTCATGACGTCCAACGTCGGCAGCCAGGCCAGCCAGGAAATCGCGCGCGAAAACGGGACCGAGGAGGAAAAGCGGGACGCCGTGGAAGAAATGTTGCGCAAAAATTTCCTGCCCGAGTTTTTGAACCGAATCGACGAAACGATCGTCTTCCATCCGCTCCGGCGGGAGGAGATCGGCCGGATCGTCGGCCTGCAACTCAAACGACTGGAACGGCAGCTTGAAAAACAGGGGATCGTTCTTCGTGTTACGAAAACAGCCGAGGAGCGGATTGCCGTGGAAGGTTATGACCCCGCGTTCGGGGCCCGGCCGCTCAAGAGGGTCATCCAGCGGCAGATTCAGAATCCGTTAGCCGTGCAATTGCTCCGGCACCAGGGCGAAGAGAAATTCGAAGTCGACGTCGATTACGAAAACGACGGCTTCGTCTTCCGCTCGAAATAAATCCCGGCGTCATCCCCGCGGTTTCGGCGGAAACAGCTTCCGTGTTACCCCGATGTGGAGACGGTGCGCCATACGCCAGGTTCGCGTGAAAAAACGGTACGGAATCACGGTCGCGAACCGGACGATGGCCGGATGCAACAGCGGATATTTCGGCGAGTTGCCGATATTGGAATTCTCTTTCATCTCCGTCAGCGGAATCGGAAACGGCGTGACCGTCGCTTCACGGATTCCGTTGGGGATGCCGTGATAGATGGCGACGTCCGTGTTCATCCACATCGGAACGAGCTTCTTGACGAGGATTTGCGCGGCCTTGCGATTGACCAGGTAGGCTCCGTTGGACGTGCCGCATTTCAAGTCGGAAACGAGCCGGTAACCGTTTCCCAGATCGGCGAAGGGAATAAACGCTTTCTGGCGGAAACCGCAAAGCCGTACAAAATCCCAGGCGTCGGAGTATTTCAGGACTTCTTCGAGAATTTCCGGTAACTCCGGGACGCCGGACACATCGTCTTCGCAGATCAGGGCGTGCTCTTTTCCCGAATCCAGGAACATCCGCATGGTCTTGACGTGACTCAGACAGCAGGCGATTTTCGTTTTCGTAATCACCCGGCCGAAGCACCAGAAATAGCCCCAGGGCGAGAATTCGGGACACGGCAAGGTCAACTGCTTTCCGTCCACGGCGGAAACGCGGATCATGTTGAGTCGCGACAGTCCCGGCGACTGGCGGATCAGCTCCCAGCGGTCCCGGGAGCGGTCCAGGTTGATGATGTAACAATCGATCATGGGCGTTTTATTCGCGGCCGCACCGAGGGTTTTCGTCCGTATTTTCAGGCGGCATGAGCATACACTGGCGGAGCATCCAGCCGATCACGCCGAGCCCCAGGACGAAGCAGACCAAAAACGCGATCAGGGGCGTCCACTGGACGGCCGTGGGGATTTTTGAAACGTCAACGTAGTCGGCCACCCCGGCGTTTTGGCCGATTTGACGGATGATGCCGAAACAGGCGAGCGTCAAGACCTGCGTTATTGTCGCGAGAATGACGAGCATCCGTTGCTTGCTATTGGGAATCAGAGCCGCATGAAAATAAATCGGGAGCGGCAGCGCCAATATTGGGACAAGGAGCATGTTGGGATACATGGGACACCATCCTTTTACGGCCGCCACAAACAGCGGAATGATGGCAATGTACGACAACACGACCGCTAGTTTTAAGGTCCAGCGGCGGTATTCGTTCAGTTCGCCCATCGGGGCGGAGACGTCGGTCCCCGGTTCAACGGGCTTGATTGTTTTGAGCAAAAAGTGCGAATCGAAGGCGGTCCAGACGCCGGTGGTCATGAGCCCCAGGGCGAACATCGTCGCCAGACGCAGCCACACGGCGGGGTCGCTCATATTGTTGGCAAGCCCCGTGGTCGCGCCGAAATGGTTCGTGCGTTCCATGATGCCCGGCCAAAGATCGCTGCGAACCATGAGCGTAAGGCCGTTGGTCATCAGGATGCCGATGGCAACGAGACAAACCGAGGCGATCACGCCGAAAACGATCATGCGAGTGGGACGCCGCTCCCCGGTTTGTTGCCGCGAGAACGCGGCTAAATAAAGGGCGTAATACCCCACGATCAAAATCGGGATTACCGCCAGCCAGTGCCAGGCCATGAGGACCGTGGCCGTAAAGAACGATTTGTAATACGTCGTCTGTAAAAACAGCAGGGGCACGATGCCGAAATTGATTCCCAGGGCCATGATGATCGGAAACTGGCCGAACATCCGGCGGGCGAAACGGCGGGAATGTCGGCAATTCCAAAGGGCGCAGCCGATGGCGACCGGCAATCCCGCAAACCACAGGCCCATCGGAATCATGTGCAACACGAAGCCGATGACCTTGAAAAGCTGCACAAACCAAAACGGGGCCGGCATACCGGGCAATGTGGTCGGGTCCATGGTATCTAACGTATCACTGTGCGAATATTGGCTTCCGAATAAACCGGGCCGGTCGGGAGCGGCTCCTGGTACGGAGTTTGCATCGTCATCGGCGATGGGCCCGCGTCCATGTACCGGACCGGCGGCGGACTTGGCTGCCCCGGCTGCGATTGACCCGGTTGGCCCATCTGCGGCGGATTCGACTGCCAGGTGCCTTCCGGGGCGGGCATGATCGCTCCCCGACCGTAACGGAGTTCCGGGCTGCAAATATCCACGGTTTGCACTCCGTCGAACTGCGGCATTTCAAATGTCGACGCCGACAGCGGAGCCGACATATTGAACACGGGCTTTCCCAAGTCGATGGTCAAAATGCCCTCGGTGCCCTGGCACTGGATTTCGATGCGGCGGGCGTAATAAATTCCCGACTCTTTATCATAATCCTGTTTGCTCATCATTGCCAGTGCGACCCGCTCATTTTGTGGAGAATCCAGTTCCTGGCGAACGACCCAGCCCATTTTCGCGTCGATGATCGTGTGTTTGGTGAATTGTCCCACGGCCGATTGTCGCTGCGTGACGATGCGCCAGTTGCCGTCCTGCTCGGGAAACGGGCCGCTGTGCCGCTCTTCGGGGCGGAATTCGACCCTGCCCAGAGCCTCGATGATCCAATCGGGTTCGATGGGAAATGCCGACCGAAGAGGACTTTCGGGAAATTGATCGTGTCGACAGTAATACATTTCCTTCGGTGCCTGTCGGGTCCAGAGCCAGAAAACATGGTCGTTGCTGCCGAAATCCAGGTCACGACCGCCCAGACTCATCGCCTGTCCTTGGAGCCGAAGCCGACGAGGTCGCTCGAAGTAGAGTTTACAGCCCAAGCCGATGGGAGCGCCGGGCACGTACAGAGTGGCGTGTTCGGCTTTCATGGACCGGACCGAAGCCGTGTTCCGGTTGATCGTCCAAGTTAGGGTTTCCAACGTCGGTGCGGCCGAAGGTGGAGCCATCGGCGGGATATTCGCGTCGGACTTGCCGTTTCGCCAGCGGTCCAGAAGTCGACATCCGGACATTAAACTGAGAAAAACAAGCAGAATAAGCAGACGTTTCATGGCGTGATTCAGTTTTTTGGGAGCCGTTCCGTCATAAAAGGGTGGAAAATCGCGGAAGAGTAACGAATTCCGTCCAAGCTGGCAAGAGCAAAGCGACTTTCCCTCCAAGGTGTTGAGCGGTATGCGAAACCGACCGGAAGCTTCGCTATTGCTTCCCGTTCCGGCTCATGCCGATCGGGAACTCGAAAAAAATTCCTCTTGGCGGATTTTTCGATTTGATGTATACTGCCCACGTTTCATTGGCCGGACGGAGTCCGTTTTGACAAAAACGCCTGAAAAGCCGACGGTTTGGCAAAGGATCGCCAATTCCGAAGATCGAAAACCGGTTGCCATTACAAAGCGCATTTTTTCCAAAAAGGCCGGCGAAATCGGGAGTGAAGCGACCATTTCGCGTGTCATCCCAGCGAGCGGACGCTCGGTTAATACCCCGATCGGGGTGGACGAAAAGGAATTCGGGTAAGGTATATGAATCGCTTTCATTTTTTGACACTTGTGATCGTCGCCTGTCTGACATGGACCACGGCGGCGTGGGCGGACGACGCCACGGACCGTTTTTCTTCCGCTCTGCGTTCCTTCGAACAGCGGCAGTACGAAGCCTCCAAGAGCGCGTTCAGCGATTTCCTCAGCCGGTATCCGAACCATATTCACACCTCGGCGGCGAAGTATTACCTTGCCGAATCGTACCTCTATCTTCAGGATTACGTCAACGCCGAGCGTTACTACCGCGAGCTGACGAGCTTGAACATGGACACGAACGAACAGGCGCGGATCGCCTTCTTCCGCCTGGCCGATATTCCGTACATCCAGGGTCAATACGCCGTCGCCAAGCCGCGATTGGAAGCCTTTGTCGAGCGATTCCCGCATGATAAATGCCTCCAGTACGTCCTGTATTATCTCGGCGATATTGCCATGCAATCGGACAAACCGTTGGAAGCCGAGCATTATTTCGACCAGTCTGCGGGCATGTTTCCCGAGGGCGATCATTACGTCGAAAGCCAGATCGGACTTGCCTGGGCGAAGAATCAGCTTGGCAAACAGACCGAAGCCGACGCGATTTTCGACCGCATGATGCGAAATACGAACCCGGCCGTTTCCGAGCCGGCCACGTACCAATGGGGCGTGGCCCTGTTCGAACGCGGCGATTACGCCAATGCCATCAACGTCCTCTCGCAATTCCAGTCGAAATACGGAGTGCGCAGCACATACTACATCGATTCCCAACGCGTGATGGCCCGGTGCCTGGGTTCGCAGCGCGACTTTGAAGGGGCGCTGCGGGTCATTGAGCAGATCCAGAATCCGACGATCGACGACACCCTGATGCGAGTCCGCTGTCTGTACGGAACCCGGCAGATGGACCAGGCGCAGAATTTGCTCAAGAGCGTGGAATATCGGGCGGGCCCCGCGTATCGGGACGAACTGGCCCTGCTCAACTCGGTCTTTTCGATGCACCAGAAAGATTGGCCCGGCGCGATCGGTCTGCTTTCGTCGTTCCTGCGGCCGAACTATAATCAACAAACGCGGCGCATCCAGTTCAATTACCTTTTGACCTCGGACCAATCGCTCAATGACGAGGGCTATTTCAAGGCTTGCTCGCTGCTGGCGATTGCCTATGCCCGCAACGGTCAAACGGATATGGCCCAGGCGACGATCAACGAGATGCAGGGCAGTGCCACGACCATGGGCAATCCGTCGCTGGTCGCCATTGTCACGGAAACGTCGCGCTACCTCGACAAAATCGCCAACGAACCGAGTTATCCCAATGGCAACGGCCCCGGCGGCAACAATCAATGGGCCGATAACAACGGCAACAATCGACCTGGCGGTAACAGGCCGAACGGTAACAACCGTCCCGGTGACAATAACAATCGGCCCGGAGGCAATCAGCAGCCTGGTAACAACCAGAATCAATGGGGTCAAAATAACCCGAACGATAATAACCGGCCCGGCGGGGGCGGCCGTCCGCAGCAGGAAAGCGATGTCAACCTTTTCTGGCAGGCTCTCCAACTCTACGAGCAAGGCCGGTACGCCGACGCCGTGACTCAGTTCGATTCGCTTCTCAAGGTTCGCTATGATCAGTGGTCCAAGCAGGCTCAAATCGGTTACGAAATTTCGAACCGCGACGGCACGCTGAACGAAACGAGCCTGGTCAAAGCCGCCTCGACGCTCGCGCTGGCCCGGGCCCGGCAGAATCAATTCGAGCAGGCCAACGCCGTGGTCGCCGCCTTTTTGCCCAAAGTCCAGTGGAACAACAACGACCAGCAGTCGATCCTCCGGGAAACGCAAAATCTGCTCCTCGAATGGGCGAAAACCGGGTCGGGCTCCTATCCGAACACGCCGCCGGGCACGCCGGCACAGGGACTGCTTTCGGACACGGAATCCCGCAAGCTGCTCCGGGACAGCAACTCGCTCTACCGCAGTGAACGGTACCGGGAAGCGAACGAAAAACTGGCATCCCTGATCGCGGCCGGTCCGAACGAAACGTATTTGACCGAAGCGATGATGCTCCGAGGCAAAACGCTACTCAACCTGGGGCGGGACGACGAAGCCATCGAACTGCTGGAGCGTCTTGTCGACGAATATCCCGGCGCGAAGGAATGTCCCGACGCCCTCTGGGGACTTGGCCTGTATTACGAAGATTGCGGCGATACTTATTCGTCGATCCCGCATTTCCAGCGGCTTGTCGATCAATACCGAAATCACGACGGCGTGAGCGGAGCTTTGTATTATTTGGCCGTGGACGATTTGAAGAACAGCAACGGCCGAAAGGCGGATACCTACCTCAAGCAGGTCTACCGCAATTACGAAACCGGCGAGTATTGGTCCCATGCCGCGCTTCTCCTGGCCTATGAAGCGTACAAAAAGCGGGACTATCGCCAGACGGAATTGTACGTGCAAAAACTTTTGCAGCATCCGCCGGATTATGCTATACTGGACCAGGTTCTCTATCTCAAGGGCGAATTAGCCTTTCGGAGCAAGGAATATGAAACGGCCTTCGTCGCTTTCCGTGAAATCGGCAACCTGTGCCCCGACAGTTCGCTCAACGAAGACGCCCGCCGCAAAGCCCAAACCGCCGGACGCTATTTAACCGGGAATACAACGCGATGAGCGGAGAAGTCCTATCCCAGGAAGAAGTTGAAAATCTCCTGAACATCATGTCGATGTCGGAGAAAAAGGAGTCGGGTGCCGGCGACGGGGGCGGTGCGTCCGCGGCCCGCAGCGCGGCCGTGGCGGATCCCGGCGGACGAGGCGGAGCAATCACGGCTTCCGGGGTTTCCGGTTGGGCTCGCCAGGAAAAGATCACGTCCTACGACTTCAAGCGGCCCGAACGAGTCGGCAAGGAGCAGATGAAAACGCTCCAGACGATGCACGAAGGTTTCGGCCGAAAGTTCGCCGCCGGACTGTCCACCATGCTCCGAACCGTGGTCGAAGTCAAACTTACCAACGCCGGCCAGCTTACGTACAGCGAGTTCATTTTCAGTCTGGACAACCCGACCTGCTTCAATCTCATTCGGGCCGAGCCGCTCGAAGGCAACCTGATTCTCGACATCAATCCGTCGATTCTGTACCCGATGATCGACCGATTGCTCGGCGGCGGTCGGGAAGGGTCACCCATGGCACGCCGACCGCTCACGGATATCGAACAGCGTCTCGTGGGCCGGGTCACCAAGCTTTTTCTCAAGGAACTCAAGCATGCCTGGGAAAACGTGGTTGAAATGGATTTCGACGTCATTCAAACGGAGAGCAATCCACAGCTTATCCAAATTGTGCCGCCGAACGAAGTTGTCGTGTTGCTCTGCTTTGAAGTCGCCCTGATTGAAGTCCGGGGCAATATCAATCTTTGCATTCCCTATAATTCATTCGAACGCATCGCAGGCAAGCTGACCACGAATTCTTGGGTTTCCTACAGTCGAAAGCAGGCCACGCCGCAGTCGATCAAGAAGATCAGCAAGTCGATCCGGAACATGCACGTCCAGCTTAAAGTGAAGCTGGCCGACGCGACGATCAAGATGCACGAACTGCTCAATCTTCGGGTCGGTGACGTGATCTGTACGCAAAAGAACATCGCCTCGCCACTTTTGGTGACCGTGGAGGGTATCCCGAAATATTGGGCCAAACCGGGTACCTACAAAGGATACATGGCGATCCAGATCGACGAACCCATCGACGACCCCACGGAAATCATCGCGCAGGAATAAATGGGTCGGCGAGCGGCGCGGACGCCGAAGTCGCCCGCCAAAAAACCGAGATTTCGCCCATAGCCCGCCGTGTCAAAAGGGATAACGTGTGGTACAATGAATAAAGGCGGTAGAATAGCCGTTTTGCGTTTGCCGTTTCCCTTTTGAGCGGAATTTTCATGGAATCGTCGCCCTTCTTGGAAGAGTTGGATGCGGACAAGCCGATTCACTGGTCGCAGCCGGATTCGATCAGTGAACGCCTGCGGCAGTGGGGGACGTCTGCGCCGAAATGGGAGGCGGCCCAATGGTGCAAGGAACGCTGCTCGCAATTTCTGCGCCGGACCGGCTCGCTGCAAAACCGGCTCGGGATGCCGTTGGTCGTCGCTCTTTTGGGTGGAACCGGCACGGGGAAAAGCACGCTGCTCAACGCCTTGGTCGGCGAGAAAATCGTTCGATCCGGCAAGGAACGTCCGACCACGGCCCGCCCCGCCCTGGTGTGTCACAACGATGTGGATCCGTCCCGCTGGGGCATCGACTTGACCGGGTTCGACATTGAAAAACGCGATAATCCAGCTTTAGAGCAGATGGTCATTCTCGATTGCCCCGATCCCGATACCACGGAAAACGAGCAACAGCGGGAAACCAATCTGGCCCGGCTTCGCGCGGCTTTGCCGCTTTGTGACGTCCTTTTAGTGACGGCCACGCAGCAGAAATACCGCAGTCGCCGTGTGCTGGACGAACTGGCCGGTGCGGCACCAGGTGCCCGGTTGATTTTTGTGCAAACCAACGCGGATCGGGACACGGATATACGAGACGACTGGAAATCTTTGTTGTCGAAAGATTACGAGACGGGACCGATCTATTTTGTCGATTCCTTGGCGGCGATCAAGGCTCAAAACGAGAATACGTCGCTCCCCGAGGGGTTCGCGGAATTGCGGCAGCTTCTGACCCGGGATTTAAACGAGGAGGCGGCCATTCGGATTCGGCAGGCGAATTATTTCAGCTTGGCCGAGGAAACCGTCGAGATTTGCTGGAATGAAATCACGGACCAGTGGACCGCCGTACGTAAGCTCCGGGAGCGAATTTCGGAAGAACGCCGCCGCTTCGGGGAACGTCTGGCTGAAAAAATGCGCGACGAACTCATTCGGGACCGTCGGCTCTGGGAGGCCCGACTTGTGGGCCGGGTTGCGTCACAATGGGGATTCAGCCCCTTTTCGCTGGTTTTGCGGATTTACCAAGGTTTCGGGGCGATCCTGTCTGGAACGCTTTTGGCCCGGGCCCGATCGATCCCGCAACTTGCCGTTTGGGGGGCTTTCGAAGGAATCCGATCGTTCCGGAATTGGTCGCAGTCCCGAAAGGTGAAACAGGGACCCGGTGCGTCGTTCATTGCAACTTGGGAAGAAAGTCGGCTCCGGGAATCGGCTCTGATTCTGGCCGGGTTCGCAACCGATGCCCGACTGTCCACGGAAAGCTGCGAGCCGGAATTCGTGCTCGAAGAATCGAAGCTGGCCGGTGAAACCTTCGTCGGGAACATTGCGATGGAATTGGAAAAGATTTGCGACCATCTTGCCCGGAAGAACAATCGCTGGTGGACCCGGATGATTTATGAATGTCTTTTCGGTGGCATGTTGCTCTTTTTGCTCTACCGACCTGCCCGGAATTTCTTTTATGATTCGGTTTTTTACGAAAATGTCCGACTTTTCGGTGCCGATTTTTACCTGATTTCGATTTTCTGGCTCGTTCTCTGGGGCGCCCTGCTCCTGGGTGGGTTCATGTTTATGTTGCGCCGGGGTTTGGATCGGGAAATCGGGGAGGCGTCGTCGAAATGGGGACGTTTGCCCGCCTTGGAGTCGCTTTTGGCGTAAATAGAGGGGGTAAACAAACCGGCCAAGGGTTTACCGGACCAACTGGATACGCTACGGCAGCGGATTGCCCGGATTCGGCAACAGTCGGAAAAACTGGACAAACGGTTGGGCCGGAAAAAATTGGGCTGAAGCCGTTGGGCTGCTCTTGAAGCCCGTCCCTGAAACGGGTATTATATGAGAGTGCAGACGTATGGCGGTCAAAATATCGCCCGAATCGTGCAGACGATTCGCTCGGGTCGTTTGCGCGATCCGGTTTCCCTACCTAAATGAATATACACATTCACGGAGTTTTGAACGATGAGCAGCGGGAACTTGCCTTTTAGCATGGAAAAGCTAATGGAACAGTGTGGCAGAAATAAAATGGTTGTGGAAGCGGTAATGGATGAGTTTCTCAATCAGGTTCCCGAAGATATGACGACCATGGAAAAGGGAGTTTCCACCGGGGGCGATCTGCTTGAAGCCGGTAAAGCTGCGCACCGCTTGAAAGGGACCGCGGGAACCTTCGGGGCCGATAAACTGCACGGTCTTTGTGCCCGGATGGAAGTTCTCTGCAAAGAAAGCAATGGATCAGAAGCGCAGGCGGTGTACGCCGAATTGAAAGTGGAAGCCCAAGCGTGCGTCAATGCCGTGCCTGAAGCACGGGCGACATTGTAGGTTCTCTCTGCAGGTACTCCATGAATCATACGTCGTCACGGTGGTCCCTGAAACGGTTTGCGGTTCCGGCTTGGATCGGTTCCGTCTTGTTTCATCTTTTCGTTCTCGTGGCGATTTTACTCTTTCTCGCCTTTCGGCCCGCCCCGGCTTCGCCGCCGGGGGAAAAGGAAGCGACCGGCGGGATCGTTTTGAAGCAACAGTCCGAAGACGGAACGGATTACTTCGACAGCGACAACGCCTTCCACGGTGAAGCCCGGCCGGAAGTTGGCGAGGAAGCCGCCGCCGATGCTCTTTCTGATCAGGCGTTATCCGCCGAGTTCTCCTCCGTCGATCTTCCGGAAATGCCGACCGTTGCCGCGATCGGTCCCAGCGCGGCACGCGGTGACGCCCCGAATGTGCCCGGCGGCGGTGATCTGGCGACCTTGCTGGCCAATCGCGGCTCCAAAAGTCCGGGGCTCGGGAACGATCCCGGAGGCAAGGCCCGGCAGAGTGTTTTCGGCATCGAAAACGAGGGGCACCGTTTCGTTTACGTCTTCGACCGTTCGGGCAGCATGCAGGAACACGGCGGCCGACCCATGCAGGCGGCTAGGGCGGTTCTGCTCCGGAATATCGACGGATTGGGTGACTGGCATCAATTCAACATTATTTTCTACAACGAAAAACCCTCGCCTTGGCAGTCGGGCAAGATGATTTTTGCGAACCAGGCAAATCGTAACAGCGCCAAACGCTTCGTCGAAGGCATGACGGCCATGGGAGGGACGCGGCATCGGGAGCCGCTTTCCATGGCCGTGCGTCTCAAGCCCGACGTGATCTTTTTCCTGACCGATGGTGACGACCAGGATCGGCTCACGCCGGGCCAGCTCCAGGAAATCGAGCGATTGAACGGCCGAAGCGGGGCGGGGGCCGTGATCAATGTCATCCAATTCGGCGTAGGACAGCGTTCCGGTTCGGCGTACCTGAAGGATTTGGCCCGGCAGAACGATGGAAAATTCGTGTACATCAACATCGCGGATTTGCCGGGACAGTGATTTTTCCGGAGGAGTTCCATGAATTCGAACACGGGGCCCGTTTTCTGTCGAGGCGTTCGCGGTGCGACGACGGCCGGGGAAAATTCGGCCCCGGCGATTCTCGAAGCCACGCGGGAATTGTTGGAGCGAATGGTTCGGGCCAACGGAATCCGGCCGGAAGACATTGCCGGCGTGATGTTCACGGCCACGAAGGATCTGACGGCCGAATTTCCCTCAAGGGCGGTCAGGCAATTCGACTGGCCGGACGTTGCGCTGATGTGCGGCCGGGAAATCGACGTGCCCGGCTCAATGCCGAAATGTGTACGAATTCTCCTGTACTGGAACACGCCGAAATCGGCGAGAGAAATCGTTCACGTTTATATTCACGGAGCGGAAACACTGCGGCCCGATCGGGGAGAATAACGACCGGCTCCGGGCGTCGAAATGAAATTCCTAAACTCCAGGAGTCGGGATCGTGAAAACATTTCGGACGTTTATTGTTGCCTTGCTATTCTTCCTTGGTCCGGGCGTGCTCGGCGCCTCTGAAGCGAACAAGCGGTTGCTGCGGGGGCTCGCGGACCGGAATCTGTTCGAATCCGTGGAATTCTTTTGTGCGGCCGAACTCAACAAGGCCGAACTGCCCGTGGCGGAGCAATATGCCCTTGCGGCGGAATGGCTTCGCAGTCGATCCCGGCAGATGTTGCAAGTCGAACCGCATCGCCGCGCGGCTTTGCTCGAAAGTCTCGGCGAATTGGAACATCGCTATCTTACGGGAGCCGACGATCCTTCGAAACCCGGCGAAACGCTGGCCCGATTGACCCTGCTGTTCCAGCGGGCGATTGCCGATGCGACCTTGGGGGAATGGCAATGCCGGGAAGCGAACATCGGGGTCGAAGCGGATCGGGACCGATTGCTCCAGGACGGCCGAAAGACCCTGCTCGACGCCGTGGATCGTTTCAAACTCTGCGATGCCCGACTCAACGAACTTCGCCAACGCCAGGGCGTCAACCGGGACCAAACCTTTGACCGCGATTGGCTCGGACTGCTTCGGTCGGTGCAGTTTCAATGGGGGCTCGCGCAACAGTCGCTGGCCCTGTCGTTCCCGCCGGGCAGCGCGGACCGGGAATTCGGTTTGAACGCCGCGGTGCAAATCCTCGACGAGCCGGCCCGGGTGAAAATCAACGAAGACGCAATTTATCGTTGCAAAATCGAATTGGCAAGCTGTTTCCGGCTTTTGGGTCGGCTTGACGCCTGCGCCCGGTTGCTCCAGGAATTACAGAAAACCGATCTTTCCACGGAGTTGCGATTTCAGGCCGAAACGGAGCGGCTGCGTTTTCTTCTCGCCGCAGGACAGTTGGAGCTGGCTCGGAAAGATTACCAAACGGGTCGGGCCGGTTCGGAATGCTATCCCGAATTTGATTTGGCCCGCTTGGAACTGTTTCTCGCCGAAGGCCGGCAGCTCAGGAAAGACGCCCAAGGTAAACTTGCCGGGGCCGACAAGGAACTCCAGGAAGCCCTGTTGGCCGAAATCCTGAAACTCGCGCGGCGGATTGAAGAGCGCTCCGGCCCGTTCTGGGGACGTCGGGCGCGAATGCTCCTGACCGAAGCATCGCTGTCCGAAACCGAAGGGGTCGACGGTTCCGTCCTGATGCTTTTGGGGCTCGACCAATATCAAAGCGGCCGGTTTTCCGAATCCGTCCGACTCTTTGAGCGGGCCACGGACCGGGCTATTGAGGCGGGTAGTGCCGATTCGGCCTTGGGTGGGGCGCTGTATTCGGCGGGCGTCCTGAACGAAGTTCTGGTCCGGCTTGAAACGGGAACGGACGCCGGAAAAGCCGGAGAAACCGGACCCCTGCGGCAGCGGATGATCGACGGTCTTTTGAAAGTTGCGCGGCGGTTTCCTCGTGACCCGCAGGCTCCCGAAGTGTTTTTGAAGGCCGTGGATTTCGCCTCGGAAAGTGTACTAAAAAAGGAACGAACCGTGACCGAGCTTGTCAAACTGCATACGGAATTTGCGGAAATCTGGCCTGACTCGCCAAAAACCCCGGCCGTGCGACTCCGGGCTGCGGAACTCTTGGCAACGCAGAATGACACGCTGGGCGTGCTTGCGATTTTGGAGAAGATTCCGAATGCGACCGAGGCGGGCCCCCGTGCCGTGGAACTTGCCCGGCAGACTTTCGAGGCGTCGCAAAATTCGACGGGACCGAGGTTAAGCGAAGCGGAAACGGCGACGTGGTTTGCCTCGCGATTGCCGCAGGATCCCGTGGCCGTTTGGATGGAAGCGGATGCAACCTCGGGCATTGCGGCGGCGGAATACGGTATCCGGGCTTTCGCCGCCAATCCGGCTCAGGCCACTGAAGCCTTGAAGCAGACGGAGCGGATTTTGCGGGATGTCCTGGCCCGGTGTCCGTCGCTGTCGCCGGGGCACCGCGCGCAGGCCCAGGCGCTTTTGGTGACCGCGCTTACGGGACAAGGGCGGCAACAGGAAGGCGGCGAGATCATGAAGAATTTGAACGAAAACCAGGTCGCAACGCTTTCCCCGGCGGAAAAGCGCGCCTTTCAACGGACCCAGGTCTTGCTCTTGGCCGATACGGACCGTTTGGACGCGGCCGTGAAACTGGCCCGGGAACTGCTCAAGGAATCGCCGAAGGACCGGTCACTGCACGAAATGCTGGCCGAGATCCTGACCCGGTCGAACAAGGAAGCGGATCTGACCGAGGCGATACAACTCTGGACGAAAATCGCGGCGGGCACGGAAAAGAACACTGAGCCGTGGTGGCAGGCTCGGGAGCGGATTTTCGAGATTTACGTCAAACAGGGCAAGACGACCGAAGCGAAACGAAATTTCGAACGCCTCCGAATCTTATACCCCGATTTGGGTGGTCCGGCAAGAAAGTCGCGTTTGGGAAAGATGTTGAACGAAACGGGGCTTTGAGAACAAAAAACCGGGGTCCTTTTTGTCTCGCGCGGAGACGCAAAGACGCGGAGAGTTTTTCAAAATGTCAAGTCCTATGAATAACCTCTTTCCGGTTTTCCGGTTTGTTTTTTAGGTGTTTTATTATGTGGTGCTTGAAACAAGGCATCGAAAATTCCGCTTCTCTGCGCGAAATTTGCTTCCTATTTTGAACTTTGACATCGTCCCGTTTGCAGGAGCGCAAATTTGACAATGCCGTCAAAAAATGCTAGGATTTCTTTCCTGAACCTCCCGGTTTATGAGTCCGTCACCCACTCCAACAAAACGAGGCATCCCATGCGTATCCCCCTCCGTGCGGTAGTCGTTCTTTTGACGCTCTTTTCCATTTCTCTCGTTTTTGCGGAGGACACGGTCCCGCCGGGCATGCCCATCGCCAAAACGGCCGCCGAGGTCCGAGATCGGCTCAGCCAGCGGGTCACGCTGGCCGTGGACGAGAATTTTACCTACGCCGAACTGATCGAACTCTTGGAGAAGCGTTTCGGCATCGGGATCCTGTTGGATCCAAAGGGCGTGGAACCATTGGGCATTTCCGGTATCAGTGTTATTGTTGCCGAGCCGGTTTCGCTGCACGATGTTCGTCTCGCCTTCTTTCTACACGCGATATTGGACGAAAACGACCTGACCTACGTTCTGAAGGGCAATGTCCTGTTGATCACATCGACGGAACAGGCGCAGGAGTACTTGGATGTTCGCGTTTACAACGTGGCCGACCTGGTTCTCGAAACGAAAACGGTGCGGGACGGCGAGAAAATCACGCTCGTGCCCGACCCCGAACTGTTCAAGGCCGTGGATTTTTCGGAACTCTTGGACCTGATCGATGCCACGGTTTCACCGGAATCTTGGGAAGATGACGCCGACATGATGGAATGCTACGAAACTCTGAGCATCGCGATTCGGCAGACGGAAAGGGGACACGAGGAACTTGAAAAACTGTTCCAATTTCTCCGTGAGGGTCGCAAAGAACAAAACCGGCGGGGGCTGTTCAACGATCCGCCGGTCATTCGGGATTCGGAGATTTCCACTATCCTGGAAATCATGGCCAAGCCGGCGACGTTTTCCCTGGACGAGAATACGACCTGCGAAGAGCTTTTCGCGATGATTTCCAAGGAGTTCGGGCTTCAGTTTCTCCTGGAAGCCAAAGGCACGCAGCCCATAGGGCTCACTTCGGCTTCTACGGTCGTTGCCGATTCCCGCCGGTTTAAGGACGTTCCACTGGGCGACGCGCTTCGGCTCGTGCTGGCTGAAAACGGTTTGACCTGGCTCGTGCGGGAAAACGTGGTGTTCGTGTCTGGCGATGAACATGCACAATACTGCATGGAACTTCGGGCTTACTGCCTGGCCGATCTCGTCGTGCCGAATAAGATCGTTACGCAGGACGGCAAACTGCTCACCGTTCCGGATGAAGAGGCCGTTTCCGCCGCGAGTTTCACCGAAATCATGGACCTGATCGAAGCCGTGGTCGCCCCGGAATCCTGGGATCGCGATGCGGAAATGATGGAGCATTACCCCACGCTCACGCTTGTCGTGCGGCAGACCTGCGAGGTTCATGAAGAACTCGAAACGCTGCTGAAAAGCCTGCGAGCCAAACGTCAAGAATCCGTTCTGAGCGAAGAGTAAAGGCGGCGGTTCTTTACGAAATGAGACCGGTGGGGTAAACTGGGGACGTCTTGGCCGCGCAGCGCGGCTTGACCGTCCTTCGAGCTTCCGCTCGTTGTGAATACCTGCGGGACGGCCGCTTCGCTTCCGGTCTCGCTAAGCATCGTGAAAAACACAACGATCTTTGAGGTTAGTAATACAGAGAGAATCCCCATGGAACTGACGCCTCGTCAAATCGTTTCGGAGCTGGATAAACATATCGTCGGACAGGACGCGGCCAAGCGTTCCGTGGCCGTGGCGGTTCGGAATCGCTGGCGGCGTCAACGAGTCGATGACTCGATGAAAAAGGAAATCTCCCCGAAAAATATCATGATGATCGGGCCCACCGGCGTGGGAAAAACGGAAATTGCCCGGCGATTGGCCACGCTGACCGGGGCGCCGTTTATCAAAGTCGAAGCGACCAAATATACCGAAGTCGGCTATTACGGTCGGGATGTGGAAAGCATGGTCCGGGAATTGGTCGAAAACGCCTTGGGAATCGTGCGTAGCACCGAGCGGGAAAAAGTCCGCGAGGAAGCCGAACGCCGGGCCAGTGATCGGCTTGTCGACCTGCTTTTGCCGCCGCCGTCGGCGTTCGGTAAAGACGACGATGAAGACGAACATCACGGCGATGACCGGCTCAAGGATAGCGATATTCGGGAGTTGAAACACGAACGGAACCGGGAAAAAATCCGCAAAATGCTCGAAGACGGGCTCATGGAAGACCGGGTCGTCTCCATCGTCTCCGAGACCCGGGTCACGCCCATGGTGATGGGCAACATTCCCGGCATGGAGTCGATGGAATTCGATTTCCAGGAAATGTTCGAGAAAATCGCGCCTAAAAACCGGTCCAAACGGGAAATGTCCGTCAAAGAAGCCCGGGAATTCCTCGTCGAACAGGAATGCGACAGCTTGATCAGCAAAGACAAGGTTCAATCCGCGGCGGTGGATTTGGCTGAAAATCTGGGAATCATTTTCATCGACGAAATCGATAAAATCGTTGCCAGCGAAAAGCAGCATGGCGCCGATGTTTCCCGGCAGGGCGTGCAGCGGGATCTGCTGCCCATCGTGGAAGGGACCACGATCCAAACGAAATACGGTTACGTGAAAACGGATCATATCCTGTTTATCGCCGCCGGTGCGTTTCATCGGGCCAAGCCCAGTGATTTGATGCCGGAACTCCAGGGCCGATTTCCCATTCGGGTCGAGCTGACCGACCTGACGAAAGACGATTTCATTCGTATTTTGACCGAGCCGAGCGGTTCATTGACGAAGCAATACCAAGCCCTCATGGGAACGGAAAACGTCGAACTCGTCTTCGAACAGGATGGCATTGAAGCCTTGGCCGGTTATGCTTTCGACGTCAACCAGAAGACGCAAAACATCGGAGCCCGGCGACTTTACACGATCATGGAGCGGCTGCTGGAAGAACTCAGCTTCGAGGCGCCGGATATGTCGCAGGGTCGGGTTACGGTCAACGCCGGTTACGTCAGGCAACGGATCGACGATGTCAGTAAAGACGAGGATTTAAGCAAGTTCATTTTGTAGCGTTGAAATTTCATACGTTGATTTCAGCATGAAATCACGGTATGCTTGTCGGTAGAGCGTCGTTTTGACCATATCCGTTCAAACACCCCTACCGCCTGCCATGTCACTTTCCACCGCCTTTCGTGCTCTTCGTTTCGGGCTCATTTTCCTTTCGTTAACGACCGTCCTTGTCGCGGCGGACGTTCTCGGGCCGACGGACATTCTCGTCGGCGACGATCCCGACGTCCTTTTCCTGCTCGAACAGGATGCCCGGCAAATTCGCAAAATTTCCATTGACGCCGAAACACCGGAAGCGGGGCGTCCCCAGCGGCTGGCCCTGCCGTTCGAGCCCTCCCGAATGCAACTCTTTCCCGACCGCAAGCACCTGCTCGTTCTCGGCGGCGGCCCCTCGGGACGCTTGCTCGTCGTCCATACCGAAAGCCTGAATATCCTGGCCGATTTCCCCGTGGGCCATACGCCCGCCGATGTCGCCGTCGATTGGAAGCCGGAAGCCCGCGACGCGGTTTTTTACGTCGCCAACCGCTTCAACGGCGATGTTTCGGTCATCGAAGTTCAGATCGACGAAAGCCGCTGGACCGGCAAGGAAGTCAAACGTCTCCCCGTCGGACGGGAGCCGATTGCCCTGTCACTGACGCCGAACGCCGACGCACTCGTCGTTGCCGCTCATCTGCCGGAAGATTTCTCTTTGCGGTTCGATACCGCGTCCCGGGTCCGAATTGTCGATGTGAAAACCGGTGAAACCACCGAATTCCGGCTTCCGGCCGGGGCGATGAATCTGCGGGATATTCTCCTCGATCCCTCGGGTCGATACGCCTACATTTCCGGCCAGATCGGGCATTTCCAGCAGCTTCCGAACGATGTTAACGGCGGCTGGATGAACGAAAACCTACTTTTTGTGGTCGATGTCACCAAAAGAGAGCTGGTCGACACGCTGTTCCTCGACGTCTTCGCCATCGGCTCGGCAAACCCTTGGGGACTCTCACTTTCCGATGACAATCGTTTCCTCCTCGTTGCCATACCGGGCAGTTCGGAAGTCGTCCTTGTCAATTTAGAGCGGCACCTTGCCCAGCTTGACCGTTTTGCCGGTTACCCGGAGGGAACCTCGTTCGAAGGCCGACGTTTGAACGAAGAACTTCGTCGCCTCGATGCCCGGTTGCCGGTCCGAATGCGTGTGCCCGTGGGTCTCAAAGGAATCCGCCATGCCGTGATGACGAAAAATCGGATTTTTGCCACGGCCTATTTCGAAGACTCCTTGGCCCGGATCGTTCCCGATTTTGCGGACCAACCTGGTCAGGATGCCGGGATTTTACCGCGCGATCATTTACGGATTCCCCGGAAAAACGACCCCGGTTTCCGACCGGAAATTCTGGCGCCCACGCGGGTTAATACATCGCATCTCAAGCCGTTCCATTATGAACCGCCGGAAACGGTCGCAGAAAACGCTCCGTTGCGTTTTGTTCCGCTCCCTCGGTATGAAATCCTGTCCGGCGTGGCCTTCCAGCGAAGCTTTGCCCGTCTCGGACCCGAACCGACTTGGACCGATGCGCGTTTCGGCGAAATGCTTTTCCACGACTCCACACTTTGCTCCGAACACTGGCAGAGTTGCATCAGTTGTCACCCGGAAGCGCGGAGCGACACGCTCAATTGGGACCTCCTGAACGATGGACAGGATAACCCGAAGAATACCAAGAGCCTGTTGCTTTCCCACGTCACACCGCCGAGCATGTCCAAGGGAATCCGGAAAGATGCGGAAACGGCCGTTCGCAAGGGGTTTGAAACGATCCTGATGCATCCGGCGACCGAACCGGAAGCCCGGGCCGTGGACGTTTACTTGCGTAGTCTCAAGCCGGTTCCGAGCCCGCATCGGGTCTTCGACCGCAACATTCCCGATGATCCCGGAACTCTCACCGAAGCGGCCCGGCGCGGCGAAAAGCTGTTCAACAGCGACCGGGCTCGGTGTTATTATTGCCATCCCGCCCCGCTTTACACGGACATGAAGCTGCACGATGTCAAAACGGGAACATTCCGCGACGCCACAGGCGAGTTTGACACGCCCACGCTTATTGAAGTTTGGCGCACGGCCCCCTATCTCCATGATGGTCGGTACACGACCATCCGGGAACTCATCACCGAAGGCAAGCACGTCAACATCGCCGGATGTCTGGACGGACTGACGGAAGAGGAAATCACGGACCTCGTTGAATTCGTCTTGTCGTTGTAGAATAACCGATACCATGAGCCGGAAGTGAAACTTCCGGTTCTATGATTTTTTCACGGTTACGAAATATAATCAATTTCGTCGACCAGGATTCGGGCCGCGTCTTTGAGCATTGCGTGGGCCTCGTGGTCTCGCTGGAGAGCGACCGACGTGTCCAAGTGAATCTGCATCTCAACGGTCCAAGTGCCCGATTCGTCCGGGACGATGTGCCAGTGTGGCTGGACGGCCACCGATTGATGCACCAGCTCGAACCCGCCTTCCGATTGACTCACGGTCTCCACGGGGAACGCGAAAAAATCGGTAGGTCGGTTCGCATTCAAAGTCACGTCGAGACCGAGCCAGTCATCGTAAAGCCCCAGTTCGTTGCCGCCGGTCAAGTCCAAACTCGTTGACAAATCCCCGAATCGCTGTCCATTGGGACCACCGGGACCATGGAAATATCGGTTTTCCGCATTGCCGGGCATTCCCGCGAAGTTCATTTCCACGGCGAAGTGAATCCGATAGTCCTTGGGCAGATTGCTCAATTTGTACGCAATATCCAGCACGCTGCTTCCTTCTCCGAGCGTGACGGACTTATCGATCCGAACCGGAGCTCCATAGGCCGTGGCTTCACAGGACTGTAAAATCTGGATTCGGCCCGGCTTTTTACGGATCACGGCGTCATATTCCGCCTGGACGAACGAACCATGCTGGCCCACGCGGCACTGGCGCACGGCGTCGAAGTCGGCATCGTAATCGTAAAACAGGTCGACCAAGCTTTTCCGGGAATACCAGTCGTACTGGAGCCGGCGTTCGAGCCCTTCCTGCTTGAACACGATCCGCTGTCCGCTACCATCTCCTTCGAAACGGTGACGCTGCGAAATCTTTTGATGGTAGGATTCCGGTCGGCGGGTGATCGTCGCCAAAAGGTTGTGGGCGATGGACTTCAGGTCCAGTTCGTACATCGTACCGCCCCGGTGCGGGGTGAGCAGGACGTTGAGTTGGTCGTTGGTGAGTCGGATCTCATTTTTACCGTCGAAGTTATAATCGGCGGCCTGCGATTCGATCCAGTGGCCGTGACGTTCCGTGGCCGCGTCAATGAGATTGTCCGAGCGGATCAATTCCCGATACACTGCATTACGAAGGTGCGGCAGGTAAATGCCGCCGAACGCTCCATGCCAATATCCACAATTACACTGGCTTCGGTACAACGACTCTCGCGCCAGTTCAATGTCGCCGCCGCTCCAACCCTCTTCGATGGATTTTTGCAGCCGGGCGCTGACGCACATCATCCGGCAGTACATTTCGTCGGATTCGGGATACCGAACCTTGAAATTGCGCCAGAAACCGCCGCGCAGGAACTGCTGGATCATGGGCCACCGGGCATCTTCCCGCATATCGGTGCGAAGCTGATCGAGTTGGACCTGGCGTTCGGGCTCCATGACCCATTCCGTCATTTCACGGTAGCTGCCATCGGGAATGTAAATCTTACCCAACGGCGGAACCGAGGCAATCGCTTCAGATGGCGTGGTCGTGAGGATCCAATCGCTGTTTTCCGAAAGCGCGTCGAAAAAACGGTAGAGCCATTTTTCCTCGTAAACATGGGAATACGTGTCCGGCCAAGAGCCGAATTTCTCGCCGTCGTCGCCGTGAACAATGACCGCCTGGGGATCCTTTTCAGATATTTCGGCAAGATAGGCAATCGTATCCTCGATCCGACCGAAGGGAATCAGGTATCGAAGCTGCTCGCTGCCGGGAAAGACGTTGATCGTTCGGCCGTCATCTTCCGTAAGGTAATGTCGGGTCAGGGCTTCAGCGTTCAGCCCGGCGTATTTGAGGTGGGTGTCGTCCAGGATCGTATAACGCATTCCGGCGTCGACCAAATCGCGGACGTAGCTCTGTTCCCAGACCCGCTCGGGAATCCAGAGGCCGGCCACATCGGCACCCACGCGGCGTTTGAGCCAATCGGAGTACATTTCAATCTGCCCGATACGGTCCCGAGCCGGTAGCATGGCTAAAATGGGTTCAAAAAAAGGACCTCCAATGATTTCCACGCGATTCTGCCGAACCAGCGTGCCGACCCGTTCGAGATATTCGGGATGTTCCTCGGCCAGCCATTCAAACAGTGAGCCGCTTGTATGGAGGGCCAGTTTGAGATTCGAATAACCTTCAAAGACTTCCAGGAACGGAAGATAACTCTCCTGATACGCCTGCTCGAAGACGTGTCCGAAATTGCCGACGGGCTGGTGATTATGAATCGCAAGAATGAAGCGGATCGGGTTCATGGGGGAGATTTGAGGATCAAAAGGGTTGCTGGTGACGGTGATTTCACACGTTAACATCGGCCGAGTTTAGCGATTTCGTTAATTTTGCCGATTATTTCATCAAAAAAATCGCTTTCGCTCCTGTTTTCCGTTTGTAATCTTATCTGCTTGGCGCAAACTTTTCCGGAACTACGCTTTGTTAACACCTCCGGCTCAGTGCTCGCTTTTTTTCAGGGGCGGTGTACAATAGGATGCTCAAGAGATTACCGCCATTCTACGAACCATTGGAAGAATTAAGGGGGTATGGGTTATGGAATCACTTCAAATCGACATCAAGGATCCGAAAGTGAGGGGCTTGCTCAACGAGCTCGCCGAGATGGAATTGATCGCCATTCGACAGGATTCGGAGAAACCGTCCACCACGGTTAACCCAAGAAAGGCGGGTTGGGGAAAAGGAACATTTATTATTCACCCATCGTTTTACGAGCCCTTGGAAGAATTTGAGGAATATGAATAATCGTTTTTTGATCGATACGAACATTTTTCTTTGGCATATGGAGGATGACCCGTCCTTGCCGAAAGGCTATCGTTCGATCATTGATAATATCGATGTGGAAATCTGGGTCAGTATCGTTTCGTTTTGGGAAATTACCATCAAAACGGCCAGGGGCGATCTGGAGCAAATCGGCGATTTCGACGAATTTGTCAACGTGAAATTTGTTTCGACCGGTTTCCACGTCCTCCCGATCCGAATCGATCATTTGGTGACCTTACGGCGACTGCCGTTTTATCACAAGGATCCTTTCGATCGATTGATCATTGCACAGAGTTTGACGGAGAAGCTACCGCTACTTCATACGGATGAGAAGTTTGAAAAGTATTTTTCCGTGTAATCTGCGGTCTCAAGTCGCAGTTCGTGTTTTCGAGTTTTATCAAAAAAAGGAGCCTCCTTCCATGCAAAATTTTCGCTACTGCAATCCTGTTGAAATTGTGTTCGGCAAAGGCCAAATCGCCGCATTGCCCGAACTCATACCCGCCGGCGTGACCGTTATGGTCACCTACGGCGGTGGCTCAATCAAGAAAAACGGCGTTTACGACCAAGTCATGAAAGCGCTGCAGGGCCGGAAAGTCGTCGAATTCGGCGGCATCGAACCGAACCCGCGCTACGAAACGCTCATGAAAGCCGTCGAGGCGGCCAGGAAGGAAGACGTCGGTTATCTCTTGGCCGTGGGCGGCGGGTCCGTACTGGACGGCACGAAATTCATCGCCGCCGCGATCAAATACGAAGGCAGCGAGCCTTGGGACATTTTGGCCAAAGGCGCGGAAGTTAAAGACGCCGTCCCGTTGGCCACGGTCATTACGCTGCCCGCCACGGGCTCGGAATCGAACGCCTTGGCCGTGATTTCCCGGGAAACGACGCATGAAAAACTCATGTTCGCCTCGCCGAAAGTGTTTCCGAAATTCGCCGTGATCGATCCGGAAACGAACTATTCGCTGCCGATGGTCCAGGTGTCCAATGGCATCGTGGACAATTTCATTCACGTCTGCGAGCTTTACATGACCTACCCGCAAAACGCGGAAATTCAGGACCGCTTCGCCGAGGGAATCTTTTGCACGTTGCTCCAGGAAGGTCCGAAAGTGTTCAAAGCCCCCAAGGACTACGATGTCCGGGCCAATCTCTGCTGGGCGGCTACCTGGGGGCTCAACTGGTGGATCGGACAGGGCGTAACGGAAGATTGGACGACGCACATGATCGGCCATGAAATCACGGCCCAAACCGGCACGGACCACGCGCAAACGCTGGCCCTGATTCTGCCGGCCTTGTGGAAACACCAGCGGAAAGAGAAGGGCGATAAGCTGGTCCAGTTCGGACGTCGCTGCCTGGGGCTGACGGAGACGGACCGGGAAAAGATGATCGACCAGGTGATCGAAAAAACGAAAGCGTTCTTCCGTGAAGTGGGCATTGACGCTTCGAAAAAGGCCTACGGCGTGACCGACGATGTCGTCAAGACGATCGTGCAAACCTTCGAACAGCGCGGTGCGAAACTCGGCGAACACGGCAAGATCGGCCCTAAGGAGGTCGCCGAAATTTTCGCCCTGTGTGATTAGTGAACTTTTCATGACGACCTTTGCGTGACCCTGCTTGCCCTTCTCGCTCGGATTTTCGTCAATCCCTTGTCGAACGTCCTGCAAAAACGAATTTGCGCCTCCGGAACCGGTGATGCCGGGGGTCAGTCGCCGCTGTTCGTTAATTTTGCAACGTATTTTCTGCTGGGTTTGTCGGTGATTCCCTCGGCCTGGAATGTTCCTTGGACGAGTTTTCCCCTTTCGCTCTGGAGCAACGCTGTGCTCGTCGGGATCTTCGGCGCCTTGGGAAACGGTTTTCTCGTCAAGTCACTCCAGTCAGGCGAGCTTTCCGTCCTGGGGCCCGTCAACGCCTACAAATCGGTTGTCGGCTTGGTTTTCGGGATCTTCCTGCTCCGGGAAATTCCGGGGTCGGCCGGACTGGTCGGCATGGCCCTGATCGTGGCGGGAAGCTATTTCGTCCTACAAACGCCGGAGCGGGGCGGGCGGTTTTCCCTGGCCCTTTTTCGGCGAAAAGACTTGCGGCTTCGAATCGCGGCCATGATCTTCGCCGCCGTGGAAGCGATTTTCGTAAAGAAAGTCATCCTGCTCTCGGACCCAAACGTCGCCTTTTATCTTTGGTGTTGGAGCGGAGCCGTGTTTTCCTTGTTGTTCCTGCCGTTTCAGGAGACCCTTTCATGGAATCGGGAATTCCGGATCGGAGCCGGTAGAATTCCGCTTTACCTCGGATTGGTCGCCTCGGTCGGCGTGATGCAATGGAGTACGAACTATGTCTTCGACCACATGCCCGTCGGCTACGCCTTGGCGCTGTTCCAGTTATCAGCAGTGCTAAGCGTATTCTACGGTTACGTTTTTTTCCGCGAAAAGCACATCCTGTATAAATTGCTCGGCTCTCTCGTCATGATCGGCGGTTCCATTTTGATTATCCTGGGAAGTCGTTAAATCTTAAGATCAAGCCCTGAGGCCGACAAAGTCGATACAACGAATAAACTTCACTTTCTCCACGTAACCCAACCGAAACATGTTTGCCATCCAGTGTACGACATGCGGGGCTAAACTCGGTGTCAACGATGAAAACCTGATCGGCCAGATTCTCGCTTGCCCGAAATGCGGCGGAATGGTCCTCGTGGAAAAACCAGGTTCGCCGACTCAAGAACCTGCGGCAAAACCGGCGGAAGAGGAATCGGCGGAAAAAGCACCTCGCTCCGAAATACAACCCGAAATCCCCACATCGGTTCCGATTGAACAGCATGCCGCCCCTCCGCCTCCGCCGGCGGTTTTGGACGATTCGGAGGTTCGGAAACGAAAAATTCTTCTGGGAGTTCTCTGTGGTTTAGTTGGTGTCTTGGTTCTCGCGCTGGGTATCTTGCTGACGATGAAAGGCGAAACACCGGAGCAGCCCCCGAAACCGCCGGAAATCGCCGCTCAGCCGCACGAGCCACCCGCGCCGATTGAGCCACCACGGCCCGTGGAACACGCCGAACCGATTCCGCCGGTTGAGATCCTGTTGCCGCCTCCGCCCCCTTTGCCGCCCAAGCGTATCGAAACCGCTTCGCCGAAAGATCCGAAAGATGGAAGCGCGGGTGACGTCCCGATCCTCAATTTGGCCACGAGAGCCGAGGTGACCGTTACCGAGGACGCTGCGGAAAAGGAACGCAAACGGGTTGAATTGGCCGAACTGCTGGCCGGTACGTCGGCACCGGATCCAAAGGTGGAGTCGAAAGATGACGCTACACAGGACGCCGGGACAACCGTTCGTTCGGCGGCCGACTGGCTTTCCGACCTGGAAAGTCGGATGCCGGGCCTTCTAGATCCCGCCGCGGTGCTCCCGGTGGACGTTCCGACCCGGCTTGATATGCCCGTCGCCGAACTGAGACTCGACGAAACATCCCTGTTGAATTTCATTCGAACGATTTCCGAATGGATCGATGTGCCTTTTTCGTTCGAAATTGACGAATTCCGCTGCCGGGGACTTCGGCTCGATATGCCACTGACCGGCCGGTTCGACAATGAAACGCTCGCCGGCATCCTGGCGAAACAGCTCGCTCCGCTCGACCTGGAACCGGTCATCGAGGATCGACAGGTCCGGATCGCGGTCCCGGTTGATTTGCGAGACAAGATCGTCGAAAAAGAAATTTCTGTAACGGATTTGATCTCAGGTACGGCAAACTCCGCCGATTTGCAGGGCCGGCCCGACCCCGACGGCCCGCTCACCGCGCCGCGACTGGCCGAAATCCTGCGTCGGCTCGTCGATCCCGCCGGTTTCCAGCGGATCGGTCGACAGCTCGACTCCGCGCCGGACGGACAACCCGATTTACGCATCGAAAACGACGTGCTCGTTTTGCGGCACCGTCTTCGCCGACTTGATCAGTCGTTCCGCCTGCTGGAACAGCTTCGTGTGTTACGAAAAATACCGCAAACGACGGCGATCAAGGGCGAGGAGCTTGCCCCCGAGGTGTTCGGCTGGGACGGCGTTTCGGCCCCCATGACGCTCAATTACTACCAACCCACGCCGCTGGACGGAGTGATCCGGCAACTGGAAGCGGCGACGAAAATGACGATCCTCGTCGATCATCGCGCCCTCCATCGGGCGCTCACCCCGTTGTCGTCCATCAAAGCGACGGTCCGCTGTGACCGCAAAACGGTCAACGAGGCTTTGGAAAGCCTGCTCGATTCGGTGGACACGGTCCCGCTGACTTACCGGATCATCGACGCGAAAACCTTGGAAATTACAACCTACGACGCCGCGCGAACGCAGGACGCCATGAGCATCGAAGTTCATTTTTACGAGACGCCGGACCATCCGCTCCAACCGGGAGAAACGCCCGAGGAGTTGGTTCAAACACTGAAACTCGCCGTCGAGCCTGACAGTTGGTACAGCCCGAACAGGCCCGATTCGCTGGGGTTCGGCGACATCGTCATCGACCGCCCGTCGGGCTGCCTACTCGTCCGTCAAAGCCAACCGGTTCAACGATCCATTCGCCTCTGGCTTGAAGCGAAAATGAAGGGAACGAAAACCGAAGAATAACGAGTACCGCCGAATCCAAGTCAGCGCGGAGGCGACCGAGGAGCGTTCATCGCCGGCTACTACAAAGTCAATCCGGCATGGGATTTGTTCGGAAACTGCCCCTTTCTCCCACATGGCCGGGCCGCCAACCGAGCTTCCGTTCGTTGAATGGACCCGCTCCCGTTGGTCGCGGGTATCATCGTGAAAATAATTCACGATCCTGAGTGTTAGGAATACATTGCAGAGTTTGCAAACCATCTATTCTGTAATTTCCGGACAGGTCTACTTGACCGGAATCCTCTTTTTTTCACGAATGACAATTCATTAACTTTGTATTCGTTACGCCACGCTCCCCCCCCGGGTTGCAATCCATTGACTCAGAGAGAGGCCGAACAGCACGGCAAGAATGCCCAGCAGGTTTTGTCCAACCAGGTGAACAGCCAAGGCTCCCCAGCGACCCTCGGTGATGAACTGCTGGTTTTCAAAGGCAAAAGCGGAAAATGTCGTGAAACCGCCCAAAAATCCGGTCAAAAGGTAAACTTTCCAGTGCGATGGAAAAATTCCTCCGGCGATCAGTCCGGCAATGACGCCGAAGAGCAGTGACCCAATAAGATTGGCAAAATAGGTCCCCCAAGGGTAATGAGGCCCTAAGAATGCCGTCGAGCCGTGGTTGATCCCGTACCGGGCCAATGTCCCCAACCCTCCCGCGGCGGCAACGCCCAAAAGATGCAAAATCGTGTTCATGGTCGCTTGTTCGGAAGTTGGGTTCACCTTGTTCGGAAGCCATTTTTCTGTTATTATTCCATTATGCACAATTTTTCAAAGCCCCCGACCCATTTTGTCGGCATTATCACTCTCTCAAGCATTTCACGCAGTTTATGTCAAATTCAGGTGATCTTCGGAACGTATTGGAACGCATTCACGAACTTCAAACCTTGCTCGGAGACCTGAACGGCCGCTTGCGACGTGGGCCGATCGTACTGAAAAACCAGGAAAAAAACATCGAAAAGCAGCAAGCCAATCTTGATAAAGTGCTCGAATCGCTGCACAAGCTCCAAGCCGAAGCCAAGGTCAAGGAAAAAGAAGTCGCCGCCAACGATCAGAACATCGCCAAACGGAAAACGCAACTTCAGGAAGCCAAATCGAATAAAGAATATCAAGCCCTCCAGCTTCAAATCAAAGCCGATGAAGCGGCCCGGGGCGTTTTGGATGACGAAGCTCTCGAAGCCATTGAAAAGGCGGAAAAATTTCAGGAGAATATTCCGCCCGCCGAAGCCGAACTGAAAAAGGCGCGGGAAATTTTCGAGCAGACGAAAAAGAAATTCGAGACCGACAAGCCGGGCATTGAGTCGGAAATCAAGCATTATGAAGCCCTGCTCGCCGAGGAGGAAGTCAAACTGCCGCGTGAATTTCGTGAAATCTACGACCGCCTGATCCACAGTGTCGGCGGCTACGAAGCCTTGGCGAAAGTGGAAAACCAGAAATACTGCGGCGGCTGCAGCCACCAAATTCCGATTAACTCGCTGGCCCAGATTTTGCAGAACAAACCGATCGTGTGCAGCTCATGCGCCCGACTGCTCTACGTGCCGAAAGACTTCGTTTTCGACAAAGGATAAAAAATACGCTCCGGGTTCCGCTTGGAACCGGTTTGTTTTCTTCGAGGGTTCAAGGAGGATCGTTTCGTGAAACGTCTGGTTGTTATTCGTCACGGAAATACGTTCCTGCCGGGGGAAACGCCGCTTCGGGTCGGTTGCCGAACCGATTTGCCCCTGGTCGAAGAGGAACGGGGACTCGCTGCGGGGCGCTACCTGGCCCGGATGGATATTATTCCCGACCGTGTCGTCGCGGCGCCGTTGTTGCGGACGGTCCAAACGGCCCGATTGGTGCTCCGATCTCTCGGTGTGGAACGGATCATCGAAAAAACCGACGTCTTTTC
>JBEBTM010000003.1:0-42183 GCA_040393745.1 Thermogutta terrifontis
AATCGTCGGGAACAAAACCGCTCAAGGGTTTGAAATCGAACTGACGAAAAAGCCCGCCGATGCCGTCAAGGACGCCGATGTCCTCTACACCGATGTCTGGGTCAGCATGGGTCAGGAAGCCGAGGAAGCCCGCCGCAAGGAAATCCTGGGACCTTACCAGGTTCATTCGGCCTTGATGAAAAAAGCCCGAAAAGACGCGATTTTCCTGCATTGCCTGCCGGCCCGACGCGGGCTTGAGGTCACGGATGATGTGATGGATTCGCCCCAAAGCCGGGTAGTCCCCCAGGCGGAAAACCGGCTCCACGCCCAAAAAGGTTTGCTCGTCTGGCTTCTCAACGAAGCGAATCACCTCTGCCAGGCAGGCGGACCGAGTTTCCGCTCGCAGGGATGACCCGCTACACGTTGCTTCGCTGACGCCGGTGAACGGAACCATATTAAATAACGAGCTGGAGACAGTGTCTCCGGACCTCTGGCATGGATACACCGCCATTCGACTCGTCAGCCGAGTGCAAAAAGCGACCGCAGGTCATCGAAACTCCGGTACGCCGAATTTCCGCCTCCACGCGGTGCCGGAACTCCCTTGATGCGTTTCATGGCTGGTACGTGCTGGGTCGGTTTGCCTTCTTCCTCGCGTTTTGTCTCGTCTTTCACCAGGATATCGGCTCGGACGTTTCGGTTTTCCTCAATATCGCCTTTGCCGCGATACTGTTGGTCAACGCCTTTTCGACGCTCACGTCGATCGCCTATATCTTCGTGAAGCGAACGAAAAATTTGCGTTACTTCACGCTAATGATCTTGGACGGCCTGATGCACGTTGAGTTCTGGTATGAGATAACCGTCGGAGTGATGTGATATCACTCATATCGTCGATAGAGCGTCAGCATCGCATCGAACCGGAGCGTTTTTGATCGGGGCGATGTTTCAACGTTTCGGGCCTTTTCTCGGGGGACCGCCTTTCCTTGGTGGGCCACTGCGAAACGGTCGCCCCGGTTTTCCCCCATCCCGTCGGCTGTCATCCCGGCGCGGCGGTCCATCCCGGTGGCTGTCATCTCGACGCGGTGGGCCATCCCGGCGGCTCTCGTCTCGACGCGGTGGGCCATCCCGGCGGCTCTCGTCTCGACGCGGTGGGCCATCTCGGCGGCTGTCATCTCGACGCGGCGGGCCATCCCGGCGGCTGTCATCTCGACGCGGTGGGCCATCCCGGCGGCTCTCGTCTCGACGCGGCGGGCCATCACGACGACTGTCATCTCGACGACCACCGTCTCTGCGAGGGGCAGGGCGGTCGCCTTTGATTCTACGCTCCTCTTCGCGCCGGGCTTCCTCCTGAAACGCTTCCCGCCTTGCCGTTTTCGCCTTTTTGTCTCGCTCGTTTTGTTTTTGAAACCGCTTAACCCGGGAACTGCGACGTAGTGCGAGCGACTTAGGCGGATACTTCACGATCAAACAATCCGGTCCGTCGCCGATCAAATCTTCTCGGCCCAGTTCGACCAGGGCCGACTTCACATCGTGATAGCAATTCGGGTCGTCGTACATCAGCAACGCCTTTTGCAGCCGCCGTTCGCGGAATTTGCGAGGAATATAAACCTGCTGACCCGTGGCCGGATTGATGCCCGTGTAAAAAATGCTCGTCGCCCATTCGAAGGGGCCCGGTATGAACTCCTGGACCTGTTCGGATCGGATGCCGTGCCGCTTCAGATATTGGGCCGTTTCGACCATCATTCGCAACGTCGTGCCTGGAAAGCCCGCCATGAGATACGGCACTAAATATTGTTCCTTGCCCGCCTTCTTGCTAATCGACGCGAATAATTCGCAAAACTGATCGTAAACCTCGATTTCCGGCTTGTTCATGAGCCCCAGCACCTTGGGATCGGTGTGTTCCGGAGCCGTTTTCAAATGCCCGCCGACATGGAATCGTACCAACTCGTCGACGTATCGGGGATCCAGTATCGCCAGATCCGTCCGCACGCCCGAGGCGATCAAGACTTTGTCCACGTTTGGAATTTCCCGAATCGTTTTCATCAACCGGATCACGGGTGACTGGTCCGTGTCAAGATTGCCGCAAACATCGGGCGTCAAGCAGGACGTCCTTTGGCAGACGTTTCGGGCTTCCTCGTTTTTGCAGCCGAGTCCGTACATGTTTGCCGTGGGGCCACCCAGATCGGAAAGCGAAATTTTGCCGTCTTTTGCGAGCTGCCGGGCTTCGGCGGCAATCGATTCGGGGCTCCGGCTCTGGATGAACTTGCCTTGGTGGGCCGCCAGCGAACAGAACGAACAACCGCCGAAGCAACCGCGATGGATCTGGATCGAATTCTTCACGACTTCCAGGGCCGGGATCTTTTCGCTACCGTAATTCGGATGCGGCAATCGGGTGAACGGGAGCCCGTAAATCCGATCCATTTCGGCTTGCGAAAGCGGCAAACTCGGCGGATTGATCACCACGGCTTCCTGGTCGTGCTCCTGGACGAGCGTCACGCCGCGGTAGGGGTTCAGGTTCTGATAAATCAACCGCGTCATTTTCGAGAACTGGGATTTATCCTCCTCGACTTCCTCCTGGCTCGGCAGATGCACGGTCGTTTCGGTTTCTTCGGGCAGGTCTTCCGATTGCGTGAGGCGGTAGGCCGTGCCGCGAACATCCCGGATGGTTTCGACGGTTTCCCCGTCCCGGAGGCGGCGCATGATTTCTAGCAGCGGCGTTTCGCCCATGCCGTAAACGAGCAGATCGCATTTCGAATCGAGCACCATCGAGCGTTTGACCTTGTCGCTCCAGTAGTCGTAATGGGCCACGCGTCGCAAACTCGCTTCCACACCGCCGGCGATGACCACGCAACCGGGGTACGCTTCCCTGGCTCGCTGACTGTAAGACAGGGTCGCCCGGTCGGGCCGCAATCCGGTCCGGCCGCCGGGACTATAGGCGTCTTCGTTACGGACCTTTCGATTGGCCGTGTAGTGGTTGATCATCGAGTCCATATTGCCCGCCGAAACGCAGAAAGCCAAGCGAGGCGGCCCGAAGGTTTTCCAAGCGGCCGCGCTGTGCCAATCCGGCTGGGCGAGAATGCCGACCCGAAACCCTTCGGCTTCGAGGACCCGGCCCAGGATCGCCGCGGCAAAGCTCGGATGGTCGACGTAAGCGTCGCCGGTGACAAAAACAACGTCCACGGCGTCCCACCCCCGTGCCTCCATCTCGGCTCGGGTCATAGGCAACGGCAATACGGTCGATTCGGACATAATAATGAAGAGTGGAGAGTGTGGAGGAGACGCGGCGTTCCCTTCACGGTGGATTTCAGAGACTCACATGGTAACATTTTACCTCGCGCTGCCGATTCTTCAAGGTGAACTGACATCGTTATTTACCATGGGCACGCGGACGTCTTCAGCGTTCCGGCTAAACGGGCAAAAATTGGCTTTGGCGATGCACTACTCTCCTTCGGCGTCATCAGCATCGTTTATAAGTTGTTCCACCGGACAGGTGAATCCAAGCGGCTTGATATCCCACCAGGCGCCGGCCCAAGGCCCGATTTGCATGATTTGCGAGCCCTCCAGTCTCCGAACGGATTTGTCGTCGACAAAAAGCCGTGCAAGGGCGCCCAATGTTTCACAATCAACTTGCCCTCGCCTAATATTCTCGGGTTCCCAAATGAACCAGACGCACGAATCCGTCATTTCTCGAAACGGAGCTTCCGAGGGGTTGTCAACGTTTTTGGAAAAATGGTGGTAACACTTCCCCGCAAAACACCTGCGTCTCACAAACAAGGCAACGCTGGCTCCCAAAAAGGTCAGGTAATACAGCCCGAGAGCCATAGCGTTAACGACGAACCCCACACCGCTTCGGTAATGAAATTCGTTTACGAAGTTCTGATCTTCCGGAGTGCAACGAAAGAGATACTTTCGACTTTCCAGATCGTCAATAGCTTGAGAAACTTCGTCGTGCTTAAGGCACCATTTCGGATCTGCTCCCTCATGAGAATAGCGATTCGACCAAGCCAGCGTCATGCCGACCAGATCGTCTTTGGATATCCCTTCACCGGATGCAAGCGTGTCCAGCACCATAAAGTGCGGCAAAGGCATATCAAGATCCAAACGGACATCCCAACGCCAGTCGAAGCCGTGTTGAAACAAATTCGGCATGTTCACTTTGGGCATTTCAGCGGGCTTTTAGTTTTTGCGCGGAAATTTTGACGATCAGGGTTTCCAAAATGTACCGAGGATCGATGCGGCTTGCGCCTTTCAGGTCCAAGTCGGCCTGGAGGAGCCAGGAAATCAAACGTCGGCCCCGGTGACGGCCCATCGCAATCATCTGCTTTTCCATTTTCTCCAGTTGCCAGCGCTGTGTCACGCCGATACGCTGGAGCGCCGAAGCAACGGGCAATTTTTGGCCCGCCTTTTCCGACGTGAGAATCAGTTCCGTGGCCGCCCCGATTTTTCGTAGCGAATACGCGATCTGAGCCAAAATGCCCACGCCGTTCTCCCCCGCCGCGAGGAGCAGATCCAATTGCCGGATCGCTTCGGCCGTTTTTCCCGCCAAAGCCAGATCAAGCATTTCGAACGTGGAACGCGTGCGCCAGGAGCCGACGGATTCCTCGACCAAAGCGAGCGTGATACTGCCCTTGGCCGGTACCGACAGCGAGAGTTTGGCCAGTTCCTGGTCGAGCAGCCCATGTTCGCCGCCGATACGCTGAAAAATCGCCTCGGCCGCGTCAGGGTCACATTTTACACCGTGTCCGTATTTTGCCCAGCGGACGATCCATTTCGGGACCTCTTTCTCCGGCAGAGCCTTTGCTTCGATGATCAGGCCCGACTGCGAAACGATCTTGAAAAGCCGGGTATTGGCCGCGAAACTTTGAAGCAGGAGCAGCAAGACACCGTCGGCGGCGGGCTTTTCGGCGTAGTCTTCCAATAGAGCCCGGTTGGCGGTGACGAATTTATCCGCGTCCTCTACGAGCACGAGCCGACGATCGCCGCCGAACATGGCCCGGGTCGTGACTTCTTTGATTACGGTGTCGTACCGGACCGAAGCGCCTTCGAAGCGGGAAAAGGAAAACTCAGCGTCCTCGCCCGAAAGGATTTTGCTCCGCAAAATTTTAACGGCTTGCGACTTCAAAAAGGGATCGTCTCCGAAGACGACGCAAACCGGTTGAGGCGAATATTTCGTGTTGTCCCAAAGAAAATCATGTACGGAAAGAGCGGGCATGGCGTTTTTTTGGGGGGGTTAGCCTTGTAACAGACGTAGCATTTTGCGGTCCAGTTTGTGGCCGTGGAAATCTTCGTAATCGACGTCTTCGCGACCGCTGTCCAGGATGCCGAAAGCGCCGCGGAAGTTCCAGAGGGCGTAGCCGAAGCCGAGTTCGCGCCAGTTGGCGACCATGTCGCCCATCCAGCGAAGCGTGACGTCGTGCGGGCAAGGCGAGTAGGACCCGAATTCGCCGACGATGACGCCGGAACCCTGTTTACGGACTTCGACCCAGGGTTCCAGTCGTTTTTTGAGCCAGTCGCGATCTTTGACATCGCCGCCGGTGAGCGCGACATTACCTCCGGAATCTTCCTTGTAACGAAAACTCGACGCCGGTTGGTTCCAGCTCTGCGAACAACGGACCACGGTCTCCCGGCCGGATTTTTCGGACGTTAAGCCGAGTTCCTTGATGACGAGCCACTGCCCGGCGGTGACCTGTAATTCCAGCGTTTTCGTGTTCCCGGGAATCTCGATGTCGTAATCCCGGTCGTACATGTTTTGATAAGTATTCCATTCGGGTTTATGAACGACTTCCTTCCATTCGCCTTCGCCGGGGCCCGGCCGGAATTTATGATCGAAAACCGTTTTGCCATCCGCCCGGGCGATCAAGTCCGTATTGCTCGAAACCGTGCCGATGCGAACTCGCAGCCGGGTTTGCCCCGGAAACGGGCCTTCAATGGTCAGCGGAAAACCTTTGACCCGATCGTCCACGCCGCCTTGGCCGGGAGCGTACAATGTTCCCTGCCCCGTAACCATGGGCCAAGTCGGATACGGAAAATCCCGGCTGTTCATCCAGCTTGCCTTATAGTGCGAAATTTCGTTGGGAGCGTAACCCCGGGTCGCCTGGCCGACGTTCAAATCGACCAGTTCGTAAAAAGGCCGGTTCCCCCATTCGGAGCCGTCGCAGATGATGAGCCGATCCGGGTCGTCTTCCCGGATGCCTTTGATGATCGTCCGATGGGCTGCGACGCATGCCGGTAAAAGCTCGGGCGGCACCGCGGGTTCGTTGAACAGGTTGAAGCTGACCCGATCGTTGGAAATTCCCTTGTACCGTTTGGCAAAGGTTTTCCAGTGCATCGTGCAGACTTCCAAGGCTTCGGGATCGGACCAAACGCTTTTCGGTTCCGGCGGATGCGCGACCGTGTAGCCGGGGGCACGGTGGAAATTCATGTTGACGTGGACGCCGTATTTTTCACCGAAACGAACCGCCTGGTCGATGTCTTCAAGGACTTTTTCGTTGATCTTGCGCCAGTCACCGTCAACGATCCAGGCGCGGTAGTCCATCGGAAGCCTGACGAAATTGAAACCGAAATCGCCGATCCAGCGGAAATCGTCTTCGACGAACGGTTTATTGGCCCCGTTGAATTTTTCGAGCAGGTTGAATCCTCGCCAGGAAGCGGGCAGATCCCGATAGGTCGCCGGGGGCAACGGCTTGGACGCCGCCTGAATTTGTGAAACGAAAACAGATCCCGCCACGACGGCGAGTCCCGATTTCAGAACGTCACGTCGGGAAATATTGTTGTGATTTTTCATGACGGTTCGAGGGCAAAATGAGACAGCGGTCGCGGTTTTCGAACAGACCTATTTGTTCTTCTTATAAAATGCGATCAGGCCATTGGTGGAACTGTCGTGCGAGGTGATTGTTTCCTTGCTCTGCAACTCCGGGAGAACCACGCCGGCGAGTTGCTTACCCAGTTCCACACCCATTTGGTCGAACGAATTCACGTTCCAGACGATGCCCTGGACGAAAATTTTGTGTTCGTAAAAGGCGATGAGCGTGCCCAGTGTTTTCGGTGTAAGTTTTTCGAAGAAAAACGAGTTCGTGGGCCGGTTTCCGGGGAAAACCTTCGACGGGGCCAACCGGGCGACTTCGTCCTCGGACAAACCGGCTTTGCGAAGTTCTTCAGTCGCTTCCTCCAGCGTTTTGCCCTTCATGAGCGCTTCGGTCTGGGCCAAGAAGTTCGCCAATAGCTTCGGGTGATGGTCGCCGATGGGATTTTGCGACTTGGCCGGTGCGAGAAAATCACAGGGAATCAGTTTCGTGCCCTGGTGGATCAGTTGGTAGAAGGCATGTTGGCCGTTTGTGCCGGGTTCGCCCCAGATGACGGGCCCCGTGGAATAGTCGACGGGCCGGTTTTCCCGGTCCACGCCCTTGCCGTTGCTTTCCATATCGCCCTGCTGAAAATAGGCCGCGAAACGGTGCATGTACTGGTCGTAGGGCAAAATCGCCTGGCTGTCGGCGTCCCAGAAGTTATTGTACCAAACGCCAAGCAGCGCCATGAGCACGGGAATATTCCGATCCAGCGAGGCCTTTTGAAAATGCTCGTCCGCCTCGAAGGCGCCTGTCAAAAGTTCCTCGAAATTGTCGAACCCGATGCCCAGGACGATCGAAAGTCCGATGGCCGACCAGAGCGAATACCGGCCGCCGACCCAGTCCCAGAATTCGAACATGTTCGCTGGATCGATTCCAAAGGCTTCAACCTTGGCTTGGTTCGTCGAAAGGGCCACGAAATGCTTGGCCACCGCGAGGGGATCTCCGGCCGTTTCCAGGAACCAACTCTTGGCCGATTCGGCGTTGGTCATCGTTTCCTGCGTCGTGAACGTTTTCGACGCGATGATGAACAAGGTGGTTTCCGGGTCGAGAAGTTTCAGCGTTTCGGCAATATGCGTGCCGTCGACATTCGAGACGAAATGGACGTTGAGCCGCGTTTTATAGGGTTTCAACGCTTCGGTGACCATGACGGGCCCCAGGTCGGAACCGCCGATGCCGATGTTGACGATGTCGGTGATCGGCTTGCCGCTATAACCACGCCAAACACCGTCGATGACCTTGGCGGAAAAGTCTTTCATCTTGGCCAAAACCGACCGGATACCCGGCATGACATCCTGGCCGTCGACGTAAACGGGCTTGTCCGAACGGTTTCGAAGGGCGGTGTGCAGGACGGCTCGGCCTTCGGTGAGGTTGATTTTTTCACCGGAGAACATTTTTTGACGCATGTCCTCGACCTTGGTTTCCCGGGCCAAATCGAGCAAAAGCCGGACCGTTTCAGGCGTGATGCGGTTCTTCGAATAGTCGAAGAGGATCGAACCGAAAAGAACGGAAAAGGCGTCGAAACGTTTGGCGTCTTCGGCGAAAAGCTGCCGCATCGTGACGGCTTGCATGGAGTGACGGTGATTTTCGAGAGCCTTCCAGGCGGTGGATTGGGTAAGCGTGGACATCAGCGGAGAAACCGTAGGCGCCGGGCGCAGACCGACGGGAAAGCATTGCACCGCCCCCGGTCTGCGCCCGGCGGTTTTCGGCCCTGGAACCGCGGATCAAAGAGGTTCACCGGAGTATACCCGAAAGAGCTGAAAATTCAAGACGCGGGGCTTTTTCCAAAAAAAACGCCCATCGGCTTGATTTTTCGCTTGCTTCGGGTGAAAATGGTTTTTTGTCTCCAGTCCGCGAAACAAACCCATACCCGGCGACCATGACACAATTCCGATTTTCGGTGCTCTGCTTCATTGCCCTGCTGCTCCCCCTCTTGGCGGGTTGCCCCAAGAAGGGGCCCAAACCACGTGACTATGGCAAACCGACCTGGCTCGAGATTGAGCCGTCACAACTGGCTGAAATGACCGAATATGATACGTCGCTGGAGAAAGGCGCGATTACGGTCGTCGATCCTAAAGGTTGGGAACTTCGTACACGGGGGGCCGTTTCGCCACCCGAGGAGTTCAAAACCGTCATCGTTTTCCAAAGCAAGCAGGGAACGCTCACGATGAACAAAAGTAAATCGTCAAAGGGGTTCGGCAATTTGGACGAGGAGAACGTCGAGGAATTCGCGGATCTTTCCCAGCAGCTCTTCAAATCGCCTGTCCGCATGCTCAAGCTTGGGGAAATTGTCGGCGTCACCTTGAGTAAGCGAATCAAAGTCAAGGAAACGATCTTGGAACGACGGATCATCGCCACGTCAATCGACGGGCAAATTTATACCTTCGAGCTTTTGGCGGATCCGACAAAGGTCAACGCGGAACTTCTCGGAGCTCTTTACGGGCTCGTTGCCCATACGAAAATCCACCGTACCGGCGCTCCGGCGGACGAGAATGAAGGCGACTTTTCCTTGGCTTTAGACAAACCGAAACCGGCGTCGAAGTCCGAACCGGAAGACAACGAACCGCTGCCGGACTTCAAGATCATCGAGGACAAAAACGACGCCCCCAAAGTCGCCGAGATTCCGATTCCCGACGACGAGCCGGTTATCGCCAAACCGGCTGCGAAACCTGAAATCGCGGTCCAAGCCAAACCGGCTCCGAAGCCCGCCGCCAAACCCGGCGCGGGCTCAACCGGCAAAAAGGGCGGCAGTACCCGCGACATGCTCAACGAACTCGAAGCCCTGCTCAAATAATCGGATCCGGCGCCTGACACTCGCCGGTGCAACCTCTCCATTTTCAAACCATTTTCATTTACTTACTGAAACCAGCAAACCATGCAATTTCGCGAAGGCAACACCGTCGGTATCGACTTGGGGACGACTTTTTCCACGCTCGCACAAGTCAACGAGGAAGGCGAACCGATTCCGATTCCCAACGAGGACGACGAAGTCGAGACGGCCAGTTTGATCCTGCTCGCCGAGTCGGGCCACGTTATCGTGGGCCCCAACCGGAATCGGGCGGCCATTGAGAAACCGGAAAACGTGGTCGAGCGGATCAAACGTCACATGGGTGCGACCGAGTTCAAGCGGACCTTCGACGGTCACGAAATCACGCCGGAATTCATCTCCGCGCTGATTCTCAAGAAGCTGAAACAGGACTGCGAAAAAGTCATCGGCACGATCGGCAACGCGGTCATTACGGTCCCGTATTACTTCAACGACGCCCGGCGAAAAGCGACGCAGGATGCTGGTCGGATCGCGGGTTTGAACGTCATCGACATCATCAACGAACCTACCGCAGCCACGCTCACCTACGCTTGGCACCGGGGCGAATTGGGCGTGACCCACGGACGGGCCTCGGAAAAACGCCGCATCTTGATTTACGATCTTGGCGGCGGGACCTTCGACTCCACGCTCGTCGAGTACACGCCGACCCACTTCCACGTCCTGGCGACCGACGGTGATGTCATGCTCGGCGGCATCGACTGGAACGACCGGATCCTGAACTACATTTGCGACGAGTTCATGGAAAAACACCCCGGCCTGGACCCCCGCGAGTCGGCCCAGATGGTCCAGGTGCTCCGCAACGACAGCGACTTGGCCAAGATCGAACTGACTCAACGTCAAGAGGCCGTGATCAATATTCGCCATGAAGGCAAGTCGGCCACGATCCGCCTTTCCCGGAGTAAATTCGACGAACTGACCAACGATCTGCTCCAGCGCACGCTCGACACCACGGACTTCGTCATGGAGCAGGCCCAGCTTCAATACAGCGACCTGGACGCCATCGTCCTCATCGGCGGTTCGACGCTGATGCCCCAGGTTTCACGGCGGCTCAAGGAACACACCGGACTCATGCCGTATGTGCATCCCGACCTGGATCCGCACACCGCCGTAGCCAAAGGTGCCGCGATTCATGCGGCCATTCTCGAAGCCAGAAACCGATCCGACTCACATTTCGGGGACCGCGTCAAAAAACTGCTCGAAGGCATTCGCCAGGAAGACGTCAATTCGCACGGACTGGGCATCGTCGCCATGGATCCGCGCTCGAAGAAGGCGGTCAATCACATCATGATCCCGCGCAACAAGACGCTACCGTTCGAGATTTCACAGACATTCCAAACGAACAAGGAAAATCAGACCCGAATCTCGGTCCAAGTGCTCGAAGGCGATGCGCCCGATCCTGTGGCGTGTTCCCTTCTCGGAAAATGCCGGGTGACGAACCTGCCGGACAATCTGCCCAAGGGTACGCCGGTCGAGGTGACGTATTCGTTCGATAAAAACGGCCGCATTTCCGTCAGTGCCCGGGAAAAAACTTCGGGTAAGGAAGCGACCATTGAAATCGAACGTCGCGGAACGCTCTCCGATCAGGAAGTCGGCGATTTCACGCAACTTGCTTCGGAGTACACCGTCGAATGACGTCCGATTTGCCTGTCATTCGGCTCGGTACGCGCGGCAGTAAACTGGCCCGATGGCAGGCGGACTGGGTGGCCGGGCATTTGCGCGCCGCCGGTGAAGCGGTTGAAATCGTCGTCGTTTCCACGCAGGGCGACCGAAACCAGAGCGATGCGATTATTAACATCGGCGCCCCCGGCGTATTTACGAAGGAAATCCAGCGGGCTCTGCTGGTCGGCGACATCGATTTAGCCGTTCACAGTCTCAAGGATTTACCCACCGAAGATGTTCACGGACTCACCTTGGCCGCCGTGCCGCTGCGGGCTTCCTGCCGGGACGCCTTCCTAAGTCACCGGGCCGCGTCTTTGGACGAACTGCCCGAGGGCTCCCGAATCGGAACCGGCAGCTTGCGGCGTAAAACCCAGATTGCCCACCGTTACGGAAATCGCTTCCAGCTCGAAGAAATCCGGGGGAACGTCGAAACCCGACTACGGAAACTGGACGATGGCGTGTTCGACGCACTCGTTCTCGCCGAGGCGGGATTGGATCGGCTCGGATTTTCGGACAGAATCACGTCGCTTTTGGAACCGCCGTTTTTTCTGCCCGCCGTGGGGCAGGGGGCTTTGGGTTTGGAAATTCGGGCCCGGGACGGCGGATTAGCCCAGCGTTTGGAAGCGGCGGCGCTGCAGGACCGAAATTCTTTCGTCGCCGTTCAGGCCGAGCGGGCTTTCCTGAAAACGCTGCAAGGCGGTTGCATCGCGCCCATCGCGGCCCTGGGGACCGTGTTCGAAGCGGAATCCCGGCTCCGATTGCACGGCCGAATCCTTTCGCTGGACGGTCGGAGTATGTTCGAAGCCGTGATGGAAACTCCGCTCGACGCGGACCCGGTCGAATTGGGCCGGCGTTTGGCCTTGGAACTGACGAATCAGGGAGCCGGGGAGATTTTAGACGACATCCGCCGGCATCGAATGATTCAGTAAGTCAAATCAAATGACTCAAGGGCCCCAAGTGGAGCGAAGCGAAACTTGGGGATGGAACCTTACGGAGTGACCACGCCGACGCTGCCCACCTGGGTGTCGTGTGTCACTTCGTTGTAACTGAGCACGATCAAGCCCGGAATTGAAGCGCCGGTGATATGTTTCAGCGCGACCCGGATTTTCGGGTTCACCAAAACGATCGGCGGCAGGTTCATGCGTGTCAGCTTTTCGATCTCCTTGAGAATCTTCTGGCAAAGGTGGTCGATGGCGTTCGGCGACAGCCGGACGAACAACCCGTGCTCCGAATATTCGAAACCGGCATGAACCTGATCTTCCAGGGTGGGGTCGAGCAGCACGACGTTCAGCACGTTGTTGTCGTCCCGGTATTTCGTACAGATGGTCCGAGCCAGACGGGCTCGAACGAAATCGGTCAACAGGATCGGATCCTTGGTTTTTGTGCCGTAATCGCCCAAAACCTCCAAGATCGTGCCAAGCTGCCGAATCGGAACCTGCTCCCGGAGCAAAAGCTGCAAAATCTGTTGTACGTCGCTCAATTTCAGGATGTTCGGGATCAATTCATCCACGACCATCGGCGAGTTGAGGTGCAGTTCGTCGAGCAAATGTTTCGTCGCATCCCGGGTCAGGATTTCATCGGCATGGCGCCGAACCGTTTCCATGAGATGCGTCGCAATCACGGCTCCCGGTTCGATGACCATATAATTGTAAATCTCGGCCGTGTCTTTTGTGGCCGCGTCGATCCATAGGGCGGGAAGTCCGAACGCGGGATCGGTCGTTTCGATACCCTGGATTGATCCTTGGGTGTCGCCGGACCCCATGGCCAGATACAGGTCGGGGTAAACCATGCCCCGAGCGACCGGCTGGCCCGCGATTTTGATTTGATATTGAATCACATCCAGTTGGAACGAGTCTCGGATGCGCAACTTGGGTAAAATGATCCCGATTTCCGCTGCGATTTCCTTGCGCAGCCGCTGGACTCGGGCCAGAAGATCACCGCCACGGGACGGGTCGGCCAGCGGAACGAGTCCGGCCCCGATTTCCAGTTCCATGGGCTCGACCTTCAGATAATCTTCGGGAATATCTTCTGTCGGTTTGGCTTTTTCGGCTTCCTGTTCGGCCCTCTGGGTTTCTTCCACCTGCTGGACCGCCTTTTCCCGCCGCGTGGTCAGCAGGGCGATCCCGATCGCACTGCCGGCAATGGTCCACAGCGGAATTCTGGGTAAATCCGTAAACGTCAAGATAAGGAGGAATCCCGCGGTCAGGATGAGCACGATAGGTCGGGAGAGCATTTGTCCCACGAATTGCTGTGGCAAGTTCGTACTGTAGCTGCTCCGCGTAACGAGTAAACCCGTTGCTACGGAGATGAGCAGCGCTGGAACCTGGCTTACCAGACCATCGCCGATGGTCAATTGGGTGAACAGGCTCAAGGCTTCCATGAGGCCCATTCCGTACTCGACCATGCCGATGAACAGTCCGCCGAGAATGTTCACGAATGTAATAACAATACCGGCGATGGCATCTCCGCGCACGAACTTGCTGGCACCGTCCATGGCCCCGAAAAAGTCGGCGGACTGTGTGATTTCCTCACGCCGACGTTTGGCTTCGTGTTCGTCGATGATCCCGGCGTTCAAGTCGGCGTCAATAGCCATCTGGCGGCCCGGCATGGCGTCCAAGGTGAATCGAGCCGCGACTTCAGCGACCCGCGTGGCACCCTTGGTAATAACGACAAATTGAATAACGACTAAAATGGCAAAAATAATCAGCCCGATGACGATGCTGTCGCCGGACACGAATTCGCTGAAACTGCGGATCACGCCTCCGGCGGCATCCATGCGGTCTTCATTGGCGCGGGTCAGAATAAGCCGGGTCGTCGCAATGTTCAAAACGAGCCGAAAAAGCGTCGTGGCCAGCAGGATCGTAGGGAAAATGCTAAAATCAAGCGGCTTTGTGACGAATAGAGTCGTCATCAGGATGATCACGCCCGTGGCGATGTTAATCGACAAGAGGATGTCCATGATCATCGCCGGCAGGGGGACGAAGATGATCAGGATGCTTGCGGAAATCATCAGCGGCAGGATAAGGTCGACGGCCCTCCCGTTTTTGAGAAATGACTGAATTTGCGCAAGGAATCCGGACATGGGCGAACTTTAAGGGAATTGAAAAAAAAAATCCAGAGCAATTTCCGGAAACACTGTCGCAAGGGGCCGTGGTTTAACCATATACTCACCGTCATAGCGTCGGGGTGGCACCGGATTTTCCATCCTGGTTTTGCCATTTCGCGGAATAAAAAAAATCGTTATGATCCGAACCTCTTCCCTCGGGGGTACGTATTGTCAGGAGAAGGTTGGTCGATTGGGGACGGAAACCACAATTCGACGCGATTCTCCGCAACTGCTATCGTCTCAAGTCGGAGCGACAAACGGGCGATAGACTCCCTAACCGCCATTCGTGGTTGGGAAAACCGGGGAGGAGTGTCCATAAAAGCACGGAAGCCATGAGCACAACAGAAGATATTACATCGATATATCGTACGATGACGCTGGTGGGCGCGATCCTGGTGATCGGCGTTCTCGGGTGTAGCGTTGATCATCAGGTGCCTCCACAGACCCGGTCGGTGACCGTCTCGTCGTCTGACTCGAACCAAACGACGATGCCTCCGAAACCGGTGACTTTCCTGACGAATTACCGACAGGGAGTCGAATTGGCACGCAGCGAATCGAAGCCGGCCTTGGTTTTTTTTACGCTTTCAAACTGCTCCAATTCTAAAAAGATGTTGGAGAGTACGTTCAGTGACGAAGAAATTGCCCGCCTGTCGAATCGTTTCGTGTGCATCATGGTCGATGGGACCGAACATCCGGAGCGTTGTGAAGCCATGAATATCAAAGGTTTCCCGACGATCCTTTTTTTGAGCCCCCAAGGAACGGAACTCCAGCGGCTGGCCGGCAAGCAGAATCCCGACCAGTTGGCCTTGCAGATGCATGTCGCCCTTCAATCGACCGCCGCGAAAACCGTGGCTGCGGTGCGCTAGGGTTTTATTTTACTCAATTATGCCCATTGTACTCTCCCGCCATCGCAAGGAGACGCCCTCCGATCGGGAACTGGCCGATGCGCTCGCCGCGCGCACCGGGCGCGACATCGTCTGCATTCCGTTTCTCTATGATCTTCGCCGCTCCGGCAAGACGGTTCAAACGCTTCGGGAAATTGCCGAACCCATGCATTTTCTCGCTCCGTTTCCCTGTAGGGCTACCGTGAACCTGCTCGAAACGCTCGGCTTTCATCACGCCCCGGATGCCATCGTTTCCGTGACAGGTTTTCCCGCCTCGGATGGCCTCGATAAAATCATCGAACTGTTGGAAAACACCGATTTTTTCGATGCCTCCACGTCGAATACCGGCAAATGCCTTTTGCTTGACGAACCGACTGTCTCGCGGTGGTATCCGATCATCGACAGGGAAGAATGCACCGGTTGCCTGGAATGTGTTAACTTTTGCCTTTTCGGTGTTTACACAATCGGTGACGGTGATTTGCCACTGGTGGACCAACCGGACGCCTGCCGTGACGGTTGTCCGGCGTGCAGTCGGGTGTGTCCGGCGGCGGCGATCCTGTTTCCCATGCATGAAGACGAAGACATCGCCGGTTGGAACGATCCTGAAAGCGTACTTGGCCGTCGTGACGCCGCTTTAGCCGAAAAGGAACGACAGCGGCATGTTAACGCCGAACCTTTCGACGAACTGGATGACTTAATTGACGAAGTCGACCGGTTCGAGACCTGACGATTTTCCTGGTCGGGTGGGGTTGTCAAGTCTCGTTTTCGGGGTATACTTCTCCTTCTTCACTTTGATGTGAGATCTACGTCGTCATCCGGCCCTTCCGAGGCGACAGGCCGATAGAAAGCCGATTTGGAGTTTTTCCCATGACCATTGACAAGAGTTTACGGACACGCAAAGGCATTGTTCGTTCCCGGAACGTCCTCACCCGCGCCGAACGCATTGATAAACTGGGCCAGCAGGATCGTTGGACGGAAGAAGACGGCCCATTCGGACTGCCTAAAGTCCGTATTTATAAGGTCGTCGTCAAGAAGAAGAAGAAAAAGAAAGGCGAAGAAGAGGGCGAAGATGCCGGCAAGGCTGGCAAGGGCGCTAAGAAGAAATAGGCCGATGCTATTTTCTTTGCAGTTTTTTTTGCAAACGAAAGAGTCGATGGTCCGACCACCGGCTCTTTCGTTTGTTTCTTGGATGTGGAAAACGCCAAAGCAAGCCGCGGACCCGTGACTGCGGCTACCCGCCTCACGAGGCTGCCGTCTTTGACCGCAGTCCTTGGCAAATTGCGGCGTAAACCCGCTCAAATTCGGCGTGATCGGCAAACGCGATAACCAGCTTACCCTTGCCCTTCTCGTTGGCCTGCGTTAGCTTGACCTTCATGCCACCGAGATGTTCGCGGAAATCCTGTTCGAGTCGAATGACTTGGTCGCTTTGTGTCGTGACAGGTCGTTTCTTGCCGTCTTGTCCCACGACATTCCAGCCTACCGGCTCTTCGTAGGACACCCCGGACAAGAGATCCGGAACGTAGCGCTCCGTCGCCCGAACACTCCAGCCCTCGGCCTGAACCCGGGCCGCGATTTCAACTTGTTCCCACGCTTCCAGCGGCAAGATCGCCCGGGCATGCCCCTGGGACAATTCGCCTTTCCGTACGGCTTCCTGGACGTCCGTTGCCAGTTCCAGGAGCCGAATGAGGTTCGTCACCGTAGACCGATCAAAGCCGAGCCGCTTGGCCAGTTCTTCGTGCGTCCCCCCGTAAGTTTCGAGATACCGGGCAAAGGACGTCGCCTTTTCAATGGCGTTAAGATCTTTCCGTTGGAGGTTTTCCGTCAAGGCCAGCTCGATCATCTGCCGATCGTCCACGTCGATGCAGTGCACGGCCACTTCGCTCCAGCCGGCCCGGGTCGCTGCCCGGAAACGGCGTTCGCCGGCGATGATTTGATACCGCTCGCCGACTTTCCGAACGACGATCGGCTGCAAAAGTCCGTGCGTTTCGAGATTGTCGGCCAGTTGATCGAGTTCCGCTTCGTCGAATTCCAGACGCGGCTGGAACGGATTTCGATCAATCTGCAAAATATCGACTTTTCCGGGTGTTTTCGTGGCCAAACGCTGCTGGAGCAGCCAATCGGCGTCCGATTCGGTCGGGATGACCGCGTCACTACCCGCCTGGAGCGATTCCTGTGTCGTCGGTTCCTGTCCGCCTGCGATGTTTCCGAGCAGCGCTTCGAGTCCGCGTCCTAATCTTCTTTCCTTAGCCACGTTCCAGTACCTCCATGCAAAGTTCAGTGTAAGCTCTTGCCCCGCGGGATCTTGGCGAGTAATCGAGCAGCGGGACACCATGCCCCGACGCCTCACTGACCGCCACGTCCCGCGGAATCACGGTTTTGAAAACAACATCGCCCGAAAAATCCCGAATTTGCCGCTCGACTTCGTAGGTCAGTTCCAGCGACGCATCGTACATCGTCAGGAGAATTCCCCCGATTTCCAACTCGCCGGGCCGCTCTTTCATCGACTTTCCGATCACATCAAAGGCCATCCGAAAGCCGTCCATGGCGAAAAACTCGCACTGGACCGGAATCAAAACCTCCGAGGAAATCGACAACGCAATCTGTGTTAAATGCCCCAGCGACGGCGGACAATCGATGAGCACGAAATCGTAGGCCCGGCATTCTTCCTGGAGCTGCGACTGCATTCGGGCACTTTGCTCCGGATCATCCCGGGTCAGGGCTTCAATATCGCTGAAACTTCGACTGCCGGGCAGCAGGACCAATCCTTCGGTCTTCTGCGGGACCAATTTCTCCGAAAACGGCACGCCGCGAACCAACGGATGAGCCTTAAGCGGCCAAGTGTTCAATCCGCTGGTTGCGTTGCATTGCGGGTCAAGGTCGATCAGCAGCGTCTTCGCACCCGACCGGGCCAGTGCGTCAGCCAGCGAGATCGCCGTTGTGGTTTTTCCCACGCCACCTTTCTGGTTGACGATACACACAATTCGGGTCATTCTACCGGGGCTCCTTTCGGCGGATTGTGACAATTTGCATGCTTCCGGTCAATGGCATTTTTTTGAGACAATGGAGGTGAGACATTTTTCGCCAAAACGTCAATTTCCGGTCCATCCACTCTTGACAACATCACAATGCTCCCGTATGATGGTCCGATCATTGAGAAAAGATCGATGATTTTCCGCGCAAATTCACTGTTTTTTGCGCATTTCCGAAGTGTTTTAGATTTAGAAACGCAGAACAATGGCTGTTCCCAAAAGAAAGCACAGCAATGCCCGGACCGGTTCCCGGCGTGCTCACGATCACAAAACTCCCATCCAGCGGACGAATTGCCCGGAATGCAGCAAATCCATTCCGACGCACGTCGTCTGTCCGCAGTGTGGATATTACATGGGACGTCAGGTCGACACGCCCAAAGAAAAGTAACGACTTGGACGCAAGCCTCGATTTCGTGGCTTTTCTCTCACGATCCTGAAGATCAATCAGAAACATGGGTAAAACAGCCTTATTGTTTCCCGGTCAGGGTGCGCAATCGGTCGGAATGGGCCGGACCTTGCTCGAGGAATTTGCACCGGCCCGGGAGCTTTTCGCAAGGGCAAATGGTGTACTGGGTTACGATCTCGAAAAAATCTGCATCGAAGGCCCCGCCGAGGAATTAGACTCCACGGTTATCAGTCAGCCCGCTATTTTCACCCTGAGTTTGGCAGCTTTGGAGTACCTGAAAAGCACGAAGCCGGAAGTTGTCGAGCAGTGTCAGGCAACCGCCGGACTGAGCCTTGGCGAGTACACGGCCTTGGTCTTTGCCGGCGTTTTCGATTTTGAAAACGGCCTCAGGCTCGTCCAAAAACGCGGCCAAGCCATGCAAGATGCTTCGGACGCCACGCCCAGCGGCATGATCAGCATCATCGGCATGGAACTTGCGGACATCGAGAAGCTCTGCGACGAACACCGTGGCGATGGAGTGCTTCAGGTTGCGAACATTCTTTGCCCCGGCAACATTGCCATTTCAGGGACCAATACAGCCTGTGAGCGGGTTGCCGAATTGTCGGGGGCCGGAAAAATCCGCGCCATTCCGCTCGCCGTGGCTGGAGCGTTCCACACGCCGCTGATGAAACCAGCCGACGAGATTCTCGCCAAAGCCTTGGCGGAAACTCCAATGAGCAAGCCGCGCATCCCGGTGATCAGTAATGTCGATGCCAAGCCCCATGACGACCCTGATGAAATCCGGCAGATCCTGGTCCGGCAGATTCTAAGCCCGGTCCAATGGGAACAGTCGGTCAAAAATCTCATGGCCGACGGTTTCGACAATTTTTATGAAGTCGGGCCCGGTCGGGTTTTACGTGGACTCCTGAAACGCATTGATCGAAAAGTCCCGTGTGCCGGCGTGTTGGATTAACCATAACTTTTTTTCAACCCCTCGAATCATGCTCAAAGTCGACTTGAAAGATCGCGTTGCCATCGTTACCGGCGGAACCCGGGGCATCGGCCTCGGAATCGCTGAAGCCCTCGCCGCCAATGGAGCCAGTGTCGCCTGCATCGGCACCAATCCGGAACGAATCGCGTCCGCTGTAGAGGCTATCCAAAAAGTCGGTGCGGAAACCGGCGCCAAGGCTGAAGGTTACTCATGCAATGTCGCTTCCACCGAGGAAGTCGAGAAAACCGTTGCCGCGGTACTCGAAAAATTTGGCAAAATCGACATCCTGGTCAACTGTGCCGGCATCACTCGCGACGTACCACTCGGAGCCATGAAGGACGAAGAATGGGACGATGTGATTGCCGTGAACCTACGGGGCCCCTTCCTGTTCACCCGGGCCTGCTCCAAGCCGATGCGCCGTGCCAAGAAGGGACGGGTCGTCAACATCACGAGCATTTCCGGCCTCATTGGTAACAAGGGGCAGGCAAATTACTCCGCATCCAAGGCGGGCGTGATCGGTTTTACCCGGACCGCCTCCAAGGAACTTGCCGGTAAAAATATCACCGTGAACGCAATTGCACCCGGATTTGTCGAAACGGACATGACCTCCGTGCTCCCGGTACCGTTGCAGCAGGAAATGAAGAACCGAACACCGCTGGCACGGTTTGGCCAGCCTGAGGACATTGCCAACGCCGTCCTCTTTTTCGTCAGCGACGAAGCCGGTTTCGTTACCGGCCAGATATTGACCGTTGATGGCGGTTTGATCCGGTAGCCTGTTTTCTTAAGTTTTCCAGGCTTCGTTTTGCATGTCCCCACTTTTTATTAGACCAACTTAACACAAAGGATTATTCCATGTCTTCCATTCAAGAAAAAGTCGCCCATATCATCGGTGAACAGCTCGGTATCGATCCGGAAACCATTACACCGGAAACCGACATCGCCAACGATCTCGGCGCCGATTCGCTCGACATCGCCGAGCTCATGATCGCCTTCGAAGAAGAATTCAGCATCGACATCGACGAATCCGAAGCGCAAAACATTTCGACCGTCGGCGACGTTATCAAACACATCGAGGAAGTCGCCGGAAAGGGCTGATCCGATTATTTGTCGAACACACGCAATTCGTCAACGTTTGACGTAAGGTAGTCATTTCGGACGAAGCGAGGTGCCGTGAGAAATCTCACCCTTCGGAAAAATGCCGGCTATCACGGACTTTTTTCGAAGAGTGAGATTTCTCCCTTTGGGTGAAATGACGGATAGCGCGTTTTTTGAACAGTCGATACAACATTAATTTTCTGCCAACCATGCAACGTGTCGTCGTTACAGGTTACGGTCTGGTCACCCCTCTTGGTTCCGATCTCGAAGAGGTCTGGAAGAAGATTTGCCGTGGCGAATCGGGTATCCGAAAAACGACGGTTATGGACGGTTTTCCGGGAGCCCGTTCTACGATTGGGGGGGAATGTCTCGATTTTACCACCGAGGGCATGATCCCGCTCCACGAAGCCCGGCGACTGGAACGCTTCGTGCAATACGCCCTGTATTCGGCGATCGGTGCGGTCCGGATGGCGAATCTTGATTTCGATCGGGAAGACCGGGAACGCTGCGCGGTCATCGTCGGCACGGGCGTCGGTGGGCTCGGGGAAGTCGAGACACAACATCTCCGCTTGTTAAACAAGGGCGTTTTGAAAGTTTCGCCGTTCACCATTCCGAAAATGATGCCCAATTCGGCGGCGGGTAACATCTCAATCTATTACGGTCTGACCGGTCCGTCCTATGCCACGGTCACGGCCTGTGCGTCGTCCATCAACGCCTTGTCCGATGCCATTCGAATGATCCGTTATGGTGAAACCGATGTCGCCTTGGTTGGTGGTAGTGAAGCCGCGGCCACCACTTTGGGATTCACCGGATTCGGTGCCATGCGAGCCTTGTCCGAACGGAATGAAGAGCCGGAAAAAGCGAGTCGACCGTTCGACGTGAACCGCGACGGGTTCGTCCTTTCCGACGGGGCCGGCATTCTCGCCTTGGAATCCTTGGACCATGCCAAGAAACGCGGAGCGAACATCCTCGGTGAAATTCTCGGAACCGGCCTGACATCCGACGGTACGCACATCACGCAACCCGACGAAAACGGCACCGGCGCAATGCGAGCGATCCAAAAAACCTTGGCCGATGCCAAGATCAACCCCGAGGAAGTCGACTACATCAACGCCCACGGAACCAGTACGCAGTTGGGCGACATTGCCGAAAGCCTCGCCATCAAGCGGGCTCTCGGCGATGCGGCGTACAAGGCGTCGATTTCCAGTACGAAAAGCCAGATCGGGCATCTTCTCGGCGGCAGCGGCGCCGTGGAAACGATTTTCAGCCTCCTGGCCATCCGCGACGGAATCATTCCCCCGACGATCAATCTCGACAAAGTCGACCCGCTGTGCGATCCCAGGCTCGATTTCACGCCGAACAAAGCAAGGCAGCGCAAGGTTTCCGTAGCCCTGTCGAACAGCTTCGGTTTCGGCGGCCACAATGCCTGTGTTTTGGTTTCCTCCTTACGATAAAAGGACCGGAGACGTTAACCTCCGTGAAAAATCATGTCCCAAAACGTCTCTGCCGCACCGTTTCAAACCCGTTTGATGGAGCCGAAGGACTGGGACGATGTCGCCCGGCTGATTCATCTTTCCCTGAATGTCTGGACGGAAAAGAACCGAGGCTTCAAACCGATTTCCGGTGATTGGCAAACGATGCTCGTTTTCCCCCGGGTTTACGAAGGACTGGACCCGAACTGCTGCGTTTTGGTCGATGAAACCGCCTCGGGCCGGATCGCGGGCTCCTGTTTTTTTCATCCCCGGCCCACCCACGTTGCCTTGGGAATCCTGAACACGCATCCCGATTTCTTCGGTCGCGGTGTCGCATCCATGCTCCTGAAATACGTTATTGATTTCACTGGGAAACAGGGCGTACCGCTTAGGTTGGTTTCGGGGACGACGAACCTGGATTCCTTTTCGCTCTACAGCAAAGCGGGATTCGTTCCGACCTGTTTTTTTCAGGACTTGACGCTCAAAGTTCCCGAATCGGGTTTTACTGTCCAGCCGCCATCGGGTTGCGTATTACGGGACATGGTGTCGGATGACGTTCCCGCCGTGGTCGCTCTTGAAAAAGAACTCGTCGGCATCGACCGGGAGCGGGATTTTCGCTTTTTCCTGGAAAACGAGGGTGGAATCTGGCACAGTAGTGTGCTCGTCGGGCCCGGTGGTGTGGACGGCTATCTTGTTTCGGTGAAGGATCCGGGCAGCAACATGCTCGGGCCCGGCGCGGCACGCACGGAAGAGCAGGGCGTCGCGCTGATTCGACACGAACTGAACTTCCACCGCGGACTCAGCCCGATTTGGCTCGTACCGGCCCGGGCGAGAACGATTCTTCAAGCGATGTACGATCTGGGAGCGAAGAACTGCGATCTGCATGTCTCCCAGGTTCTCGATAAGACGAAAACAGTTGAAGGCATGGGATTCGAGGCCCCGACGGGCATCGTCTTCCCGACTTTCCTGCCCGAATCGGGCTAAGATTCGACGACGAGTTCGTCGATTTTCGCTTGAAGTGTTTCGGTGTCGATCTCCCGAATCAGGAATTTCTTCTGTGACGCCGTTTCCCCGCTGACAAGTTCGACCTGGGATGCCCGCAGACCGAGCGACTTGGCAAGTTGCTTCCGAACCGCCTTGTTCGCCTTGCCTTTTTCCGGAATCTGCGTGACGCAAACCTTGAGTGCCCCGTCTTGAACGCCGCGCACCTCACCCCGCTTGGAGCCCGGTTGGGCCTTCACGTCCAACAGAACTCCATCAGGATGAGGTGCCAACATTCTCTTTTTCCGTCCGAGTTTCGCCTAGACAAACGATTCCACGTCAAGCAACGCACACATCCGTTCGATGAGTTTTTCCGTCTCGAACGGCTTCTGAAGGAAATCGTTGGCTCCGGCCGCCTTGAGTTCGGCGATCTTGTCCTCTTCGACCATACCGCTGATACAGATGATCTTGACGTCTTCCAGAGAATTGTCACTACGAACGCGAACGCAAACTTCCTTACCGTTGATGTCGGGCAGCATCACATCAAGCACGATCAGGTCGGGGCGGTATTCCTTGACCATCATGCCGGCATCAAAACCGTTATTCACCGATTTGGTCTCGAAACGGCCATCCCGCTCCAGGACATCGACGATCAACTCAACGAGTTCGCGGTCGTCATCGACCACGAGAACCTTGCGTTTGCCGCTTTCCAACGCATCGGTCGGGATGCCGTTATCCCTCATGAAAGCGAAAAGCTGATCCCGGGGAATACGACGGAAGCGGCTTCCCGGCACGCGAAATCCCTTCAATTGTCCGGAATCGAAGCAACGGATAATCGTTTGCTGACTCACTTTGCAGATCTTGGCGGCTTCGCCGGTCGTAAAAACTGTTTTGATCGCCATAAAATTCAACCATCCTTATCTAAGTGTTATTCACTCGACCGAAACCGTTCGGTGGTTCGGTATCCATGGATCGCGGAAACATACGAGTATCCCCGCTCTATGCAACTCACCGAATTGCGTGTCTCGACGTATTCGGCAGGGATCTCCGTCTTTTCCGGTTCTTCCGATTTATCCGAATTTGCCAACAGTTCTAATTATAACTATCTTTCCTCGTGTGTCAACATGAATTGAAAAAATGTAATCCTGCGTAAGATAAGCACTTAAAGAAAGGCACTATTTTTTTAACCCAAATTTTTTGAAAGAAAGGGACCTTTGGGAAAGATTTCTCCTCTAAGAAAAAATGGAGCGCCGTGTAGAATGCGGATAAAAGAAACAACCAAGCATCGGTACCGCTCAGCTAACGTGAACGCTGAAAAGCCGCAGGATAGGATTCGATGTCGGCGCGAAAATCCATCGGCTGTGTAATAGGTCTTTCCATGAATTCGAGAAAACCCTCGGGCAGGGCGTCCAGCTCCGTGATGGTTCCATCGTCTTTGCACCGGAGCCAAATCGGTTCGTTACCAACCAAGGAAAACTCACGTCCGTCGGCAAGGATCAATTTCGTACCCTTATGGTCGATCTTCATGCCGCATTTACCGTCGAGAAACTCCATATGCGTCCATTTTTTGTCGCCGTCGTAGACAAAAAGCGTACCATGACTGCCATTGCCCGAACCTAAGGAAAAGGTTTGGTAACCCCGGCTGGTCACATTATTGAATCCCCGATCTTCACCGAGAAAAATGACGATGCGGGGTTCGACAAAGATATATACGGAAGCATAACCGCCCGAGTCGCACGAGATGCTGAAACTTTCCAGGTGCCAGTGTGCCCGAACATTTGCATCGCGCCGCATCAGATCGAGCATGACAAAGACACCCAGAAGAGTCAGTGCGGCCATACAGTAAAGAAAATAATCGAAAACCGGCCGCCTGGGGATTTCGTCGTTCATGTCGTCTTTCCCTCCTCAACGAGCCGGGGACAGAGTCTCCGGACAGGTCGACCGGCATCGGCGCCACTCGGCTAAACTTCGATCAGTTCCGGTTCCCGGGCCTGGTCTTCTTCGGCCTTTTCTTCCTCGATAACCTTGTACTGTTCGTCGATGTGCGCCTTTTCCTCATCGGCAAGCTCGTCATACATCAGGCCCGTGAAGATCAACTGCTTCTTGTCGCCGATGGTTTTCGCTTCGACCTTGATGATTTCCTTGCCTTCGAATTCGCCTTTGAGCAGTTCTTCCGACAGCGGATCTTCCACGCTGCCTTCAATAGCACGCCGCAGCGGCCGGGCACCGAAATCCAAATTGCTGCCCTTTTTGATCAGGTGTTGCTTCGCTTCTTCGCCCAAAAGCAGTTTCAGGCCCTTTTCCAAAAGTCGATCGCGGACTTTTTTCAATTCCAGTTCGACCACGCCGCCGAGGTCCTTTTCCGTCAAATGCCGGAAGACGATAATATCATCGCACCGACCCACGAATTCCGGACGGAAAACCCGCTCGATCTGTTCGTGAACCCGTTCCTTCATGTTTTCGTAGGACGCATCGTTATCCGGCTTCTGGAATCCGAAGGCCGATTCGTTCTTGATCGCCTCGGCACCGGCGTTGGTCGTCATGATCAGCACCGTGTTACGGAAGTCCACGTTCCGGCCGAAACTGTCCGTCAGGCGACCTTCTTCCATGATCTGGAGCATCATATTGAACACGTCGGGGTGGGCCTTTTCGATTTCGTCGAGCAGCACCACGGAATACGGACGCCGCCGGATTTTTTCCGTGAGTTGGCCGCCTTCTTCGTAGCCAACGTATCCGGGAGGGGCCCCGACCAATCGGCTTACGTTGTGCTTTTCCATGTCTTCGGACAGGTCAAGCTGGATAAGCGAGTCTGCGTCACCGAACATGAATTCCGCCACCGCCTGGGCGAGCAACCTCGCTCCGACGCCCGTGGGCCCCGCGAAAATAAACGCCCCCGTGGGTCGCTTCGGATCCTTCAATCCGCTTCGGCTCCGTCGCACGGCCTTCGAGATCGCCTTGATCGCTTCGTCCTGACTGATCACCCGGCGATGGAGTTCCTCCTCCATCTGCATGAGCCGCTTCGTATCCTCCACGGTCATTCGGGTCAGCGGAATCCCGGTCATTTTGCTCACGACTTCGGTGATCACGACTTCGTCGACCATGCCCACGTTTTCTTTGAGCTTCTCTTGGGCTTCCTTTTTCTTTCGGGCGATGGCGTCGATTTCATCCCGTAAAACCAAGGCTTTTTCGAAGTTCTGGTTCCCGACCGCGGCTTCTTTTTCCTTGCTCAGCGATTCAAGCTGCTCGTCGAGTTCCTTCATCGACGCCGGCGTGGTCATCGACTTGAGATGAATTCGGGCTCCCGCCTCGTCGATCACATCGATCGCTTTGTCCGGTAGGCAGCGACCCGTGATATACCGGTTTGAAAGCTCCACAGCCGCCAGCAGCGCCTCGTCGGTGATTTTGACATGATGATGCTTTTCGTACCGATCCCGGAGTCCCTTGAGAATCGAGACGGTTTCCTTTTGACTCGGCGGTTCGACCATGACGATTTGGAACCGCCGGTCCAGCGCGCTGTCTTTTTCGATGTACTTGCGGTATTCATCCAGTGTGGTGGCGCCGACGCACTGGATTTCGCCCCGCGCCAAGGCCGGTTTGAGCACGTTCGAAGCGTCAATGGCACCTTCCGCACCACCGGCGCCGACCAAAGTATGGAGCTCATCCACGAACAGGATGATCCGCTTGGATCGCTTGACTTCGTTCATCAGGGCCTTGATCCGTTCTTCGAATTGGCCGCGGTATTTCGTGCCGGCGACCATCATGGCCAGGTCCAGCGCCACGATCCGGTAATTTTGCAACAATTCCGGCACCCGGCCTTCGACGACCATCTGGGCCAACCCTTCCGCGATGGCTGTTTTACCAACGCCCGCTTCACCCAGCAGCACAGGATTGTTCTTCGTCCGGCGGCTCAGGATTTGCATGGTCCGCTCGATTTCCTTTTCCCGGCCGATGACCGGATCGAGCTTTTTCTGCCGAGCCAGTTCGGTCAGGTCGCGACCGAAGCTGTCCAAGGCCGGCGTTTTCGACTTTCCGCTGCGCTGCGGCGTTTCCGGTTCTTCACCGAGACCGTTGAGCGTGTCCAGCCCGCGTTCGCCGATGTCGCTCGGATCGATTCCATGACCGAGCAGGTTCAGCACCTCGCGGCGTACATCGTCGAGTTTCAGGCCCAAATTCATCAGAACCTGGGCGGCCACACCTTCGTGTTCGCGGAGTAAGCCGAGCAGAATATGCTCGGTGCCCACATAATTATGGTTCAGGTTCCGGGCTTCTTCCATCGAATATTCGATGACCTTCTTGGCCCGGGGTGTTTGAGGAAGTCGGCCCATGGTGACGAGATCCGGCCCGCTACGGACCATCTTCTCGACCTCATGACGTATTTTACGTAAGTCGATGTCCAGGTTTTTGAGTACGTTAGCCGCCACGCCGCTGCCCTCTTTGATCAGGCCCAGCAGGATGTGTTCGGTACCGATGTATTCATGATTGAACCGCTGAGCTTCCTGGTTCGCAAGCTGCATGACCTTTCGAGCCCGGTCGGTGAAGCGTTCGTATGGCATGTTGATTCAGGGGATTCGTTGTTGAGGATATTTGGTCACGCCCCAATTGCCGGGACGTTTATGGTAGGGTACGGAAACGGGGTGGACATGTTCGGGTTGTAACGATCATTTTCCGGCATTTTTCTGCGAAACCCGTTCCGGTTGGCCCCATTCTACACGGAATTCGATAGTCCGCAAGTCAAAAAAAATCAAACCGTCAAAGGAATCCTTCCGTTCGCGTTAGAACCTCGCAACGCATTGATTCCCCACCCGTCATGGCATGGCTTCGATGATCCCCGGATCTTCGCTTGGGTCACGGGAAACCACGGAGATCAGGTTATTGACCTGTTTCACGTTCGGATTTTGGAGCAGAATGTTGCCCACGGCGATTTTATCCGTCTGCGAAGCGACGATGCCCCGGACCGTGACCACGCCGTTTTGGTACGAAACCTGGACCGGCGAGAGAAGATGCACCGAGGATGCCGACAGGAGTTGGTTTTCCAGTATTTGTTCGAATTGACGCCGCGCTACGACCGGGTTGACCTGTACGGAGTGTTCGACGATGCCTGGCCCCGGAGCTCCCGGAGCGGAAAGGAGTTCACCGCCCACGGCAAAGGCTTCACCGGAACCCGATGCATCGGGCGGAACGGTCGGATTGCCGGGCATGTCGGCCAGCGTCGGACGTCGACCGATGTCCCGGAACCAGCGCTGCTGACCGGGCAATCGATCCAGTTCGGCCTCGGAAACGACTGCCGGCGGTTCCATGATACCGGGCCGGTCGAAGAAATTCGGCGGTCGCTGAATGGGCCGGGACGTATCCGCGCGGGCCACAGGAGCTATCGTGTTCGCCGAACCGTCTTCATCGGGCCGGGGCACGACCCGTTGGCCGAGATAATCGCTCGGTAAAAGCGGTTTGACGTCCGGCGGCGTGAAAAACCGGGAACTTCGAACATTGGCGTCGATACCCAGAAAACTGTTATTCGATCCGAGCCTGAAACCGGGATTATGCCGTGGATGTTCGCTTTCGATCACATCGGGAAACCGATCAACAGGGGTATTCCCAAACCGGGTGCGAGCCGTTCCGCCGAATCGATCCCAATCGGTCCGTTGCTCCGGATTCGGGGGAAACGGCTCCCAACCGGGCGGCGCATCGGGGAAAACAGTTTCCGGACGAAAAAACGCAACAAAAACAACGACAATGAATAGTGAGCGTGTCATATCACTCATTGTACCCGATCCGGGGGCGAAGTACAACAACAAGAACCGGAAGTGCGGCGAAGCGAAACTTCCGGATACGGTGGCCATCAAGCTCCGCCGTATACGGTTGGGACTCTTGATACATTTGCATTTCACACATCTTGCATACGAATCGGAATACGTGTATATTGAATTTGTCAACAGGCAAGCACGTCCATAGGCAAGCACGTCCATAGGCAAGCACGTCCATAGGCAAGCACGTCCATTCACTCGTTCAGGGCGGCGTCGACCGCCCTCGGTTATCGTGACACGATTCATTAGAGTTCAGGCGTTGTTTTTTACGGCTTTCCTCTTTGCGTTGTCCGCAACCGGTCGGGCCGACGAGGTCTTGGAGCGCATTCTCCAGCGGGAATATGTTGAGCCACGTTCCTGCCAGATTGAAGGTTTTACGGCCCACGGCGGCACATGGACCGTCGATGCCGGCGGTGTTCTGTCCGTCGATGCCGGCAGCGGACCCAAGCTGGTCTGTGATGCCCCCGAGTGGCAGAATCTTACCGAAGGCGAAATTGCCGTCGAAATTTTCTGTCCCGGCCGAAACAACGACACCAATGCGGGCATACTCACCAAAGTTCGCGATGCAGGGGAGGGGGCCGACAATTTCATCGGTTACGAAATTGCGATCCGGCCCGAACACGACGAACTGAACGTCGGTCGACACCGTTTCAATTACGAACCCATTGCCCGGCGCGGCGTGCCTTTGAAAACCGACGCTTGGATCAAGCTCCGAACCCGCTTCAAAGAGCGGTCTTTCGAGGTTTTCATCGATGACAAGCTCGTTTTCGAATACGAGGACAAGGAAGCTCCGCTGCTCTCCGGCGGCATTGCCCTTCGGCCTTGGCAACGAGCCGCGAAGTTCCGCAATCTGGCCGTGAAAGCAAATCTTGATGCCGATTGGACGCCGGTCCCCTTTGTCGAAACGCCGCGGGTCACAGGGAAATATCCCGATTCGCTGGCCGTGGACAAACTGCCGTCGATGATCATCCTGCTTCGGCACGCTTTGAACCGTCCGCCTGCCGTGGGGCAGGATTTGATGCAGGGTCAAAAAGCGCCGGGCTGCGAAATTCGGCTCATTCATCCGGGGCGACCCGCCACGGCCAGTCGGACCATCTTTGCCGACCCCGGGGGCAATATTTACGACATGAATCTTTCCCGGGACGCGAAGACGATTTTTTTCGCGTACAAAAAACACGGCGAAAAGAATTACGCACTCTGGAAAATCGGCGTCGACGGTACCGGACTTGAACAGCTCACCGACGGTTCCGCTTGCGATGTGAGTCCCTGCGAGGTTCCCGGCGGTGATCTTGTTTTCGTTTCCACACGGCGTTTCGGACATACCGTTTGCCAGCCGGGTCCCGCGTCGAATCTTTACCGCTTGCACCGATCCGGGCCGGACAAGGGCAAAGCTCATTGCGTTAGCATGAACACGCTTTCCGATATGAGTCCGCAGATGCTCCCCGACGGCCGGGTTCTGTTCACACGCTGGGAATACATCGACCGGGATTTAACGTACCGCCAAAGTCTTTGGACGCAAAAACCCGACGGCACGAGCTACCAACTCTTTTTCGGGAACACGATCCGGGACATGGGCACCATTTGGCAAGCCCGCCCGCTGCCGGGCCGCATGAAACAGCTTGTCGCCACGTTTGCGCCGCATCACAACCATCCCCACGGCGCGATCGGCCTAGTGGACCGGAGTTTTGGCGTGGAAGGCCCGAAAGGCACGGGATTCCGTTACGTCACCAAGGAAATCGCCCGCGTGGCGGACACCGATTTCCCTTGGGGGTACCGCGATCCTTTCCCGCTGACTACCGAAACATTCCTCTGCTCTTACGGGAGTGACCCTGGTTTGTTCCAGGACGCCCCGAATCGGTTCAAGATTTATCTGCTCGACATAAACGGACGAAAACGTTTGCTGTACGAAGACGAAACATTGAGTTGCGTTTTCCCGATTCCGCTGGTTCCCGTTCAAGACGGTTTGACCGATTCGCTCAGCCGGATCAAATTTTATCCCGACGAAAAGGCCCTGGAAACGCCCGACGACGAAGACGCCTGGGGGGTCCTGATGTTGATCGACGTCCAAGAGGGTCTCGAAGGCAAAGTCAAGCCGGGTACGATCAAATCGCTGCGCGTCATGGAACAGATTCGCAAAACCGAAGACATCGTCCACCGCGCTTACGATCAATCGCCCGTGATGAGCTATGGAACCTATTATGCCAAGCGCGACTGGGGAACCGTCCCCGTCGAAGCGGACGGTTCGGCGCACTTTTACGCCCCCGCGCTGCGCGAAATCTACATCCAGGCCCTGGATGCCGAAGGCCGCGAAGTGCAGCGTATGACCTCCGCGCTGCAGCTCATGCCGGGCGAGAATCTTTCCTGTACGGGCTGCCATGAATCCCGGGACGCCGCGGCGCCCGTGGCGAAACGGCCCATCGCGGCGACCAAAGCGCCGAAGAAGCCGGTTTCGCCCGATTGGCTCTTGAACCGAAAGCGGACGAACGAACGGCTTGACGCCCGGGTGTTCGATTATCCCACCACGGTCCAACCGCTGTTGGACAAGCATTGCATCGGTTGCCACGAAGGCGCGGATCCCGCAGGCGGCTACGATCTTTCCGGCGACAAGACGCGGTACTTCAACATGTCGTACGACAATTTGCTCGGTCGGAGCCGGTCGTATCGGCAGCATGACATGGAATTCGGACGGATGCTGCCCGAGGAAGTCGCGAAAGGTAAACCGATGGTGCATTTTTACTGGCTCCTATGGACCCCCTCGGCGGTGAGTGAACCTTACGAGGCGGGGTCCTATGCGAGCCGATTGACTGAGATCATCGAGTCGGACCACTACGAGGTGAAACTATCGCCGGAAGAGCGCCGGATACTGTATTACTGGATGGACGCCGACGTGCCCTATTATGGAACCTACGCGCATTCCCGACCGGGCTCCTCAGGACGTCGGGACCGCTTTGCCGATCCGCAGTCGGGGCACCACCGACGCTGGTTTTCGGACGAATTCAAAGATGTTTACGGACGGCGATGCGCGGAATGCCATCACCGGAATTTCGAGCATGACGCCGATTGGACGGGCCGACATGCCTGGATCAACCTGTCCCGGCCGCAGTTCAGCGTAGCGCTCACGGCCCATCAAACGAAGCATGAGGGCGGCCGGGGAATCCCCATGGGCGAAAATGGCCCTCAATGGTCCAAGACCGACGCCGATTTCAAGAAAATGCTCCAGGCCATCGAAAAAGGTCACGAAGATATGCTCCGTTACCCTGAAGCCGATATGCCGAATTTCCCGCATGCCCGCCCCGAACCGTGAGAAACGACGGCCTCATCCCTCGTCTCGGGAGGCGTCATCATCACCCCAGATTTCCCGGATGCGTTCGAGTTTGCGTTCCACGGTTCGGCGGACACAGCCGAGATGAACCGCGATTTCCTCGGTTCGGTGACCTTCGAGCGTCATCAGGGCGATTTGACGGAGCGTATCGTCACCGAGCTTGTCCAGAAGAGTCTGGCAGTTTTCCGCCACGCCCATCGCCAATTCCGGCGTCGGTTCGCTGCCCAGTACGTTACCGATACCGTCGTCACGACCGTCCATGAGGTTATTGTTCTGCTGGAAAACCGATTCGCCCCGGATTCCGCCGCCGCCGCGTTTTTGCGCGTAATGCCGGCGCAACTTCGCCGTGGCTTTTCGTGCGGTAATTGTGACAAGGAGTTTCCAAAGATCCTCCTTGTTCTTGAGATTGTCGAATTTCCGCTGTGTTACGCCCTGGTAGAAACTGTGCATGGCACTGAGCGCCACGTCTTCCTCGTCCACGTCGCGCAGCGGCATCCCATCGAGTTTCCGGCGAGCCAGTCTGACAAGCTTGCCGAAATACTCGTCCCAGATTTTTTGCGAGGCGTCCTGGTCTCCATTCGCAAGATGGAGAACCCAATTGGAAACTTCTTCGGACACGGATCCCTCTCAAGGGAAGTCGACAACTGAAGGTGGGAAACAGGCCGACGCGACGGGTCGATCTGCTTTCCCTATTGTCAATGGTCCATCGCCCATTGTCAATTCCCGAAGGTGTATCTGTTGACAATATTCTCAAAAAGTTCTTGGCGGCCCGACACGTTCGGGGCGACATCGCCTTTTTCGAGCATGTATTTTTCCAGTGAGGCGAAATTGTGTTTGCCGGCTTCGATTTCGGCCCCGATGCCGGTGTCCCACGATGCGTATCGGGCCTTGACCATCTTGTCGATTTCGCCGCTTTTCCGCATTTCCGCCGCGATTTTCAGGCCCAGCGCGAAGGCGTCCATGCCGCCGATGTGGGCGTAGAACAAATCGATGGGTTCGAAGCTTTCCCGGCGAACCTTGGCATCGAAGTTCAAACCACCGGTCGTGAAACCGCCGTATTTCATGATGATGAGCATCATTTTCGTCGTTTCGTACACGTTCGTCGGGAACTGGTCCGTATCCCAACCGAGCATCGTGTCGCCCGTGTTCGCATCGACGGAGCCCAGGAAACCTTGGCTGCCGGCATATTCGAGTTCGTGCTCGACGTTGTGCCCGGCCAGTGTGGCGTGATTTGTTTCAATGTTCATCTTGACGTGATCTTCGAGTCCGTAAGCCCGGAGGAAATTGATGCACGCCGCGGAATCGAAATCGTACTGGTGCTTGGTCGGTTCTTTCGGTTTGGGCTCGAAATAGAACTGGCCGGTAAATCCGATCTCTTTGGCGTAGTCCACGGCCAGGTGCATGAAGGCGGCCAGGTGGTCGAGCTCCCGCTTCATGTCGGTGTTCCAGATACACATGTATCCTTCGCGACCGCCCCAGAATGTGTATCCCTGTCCGCCGAGTTCCTTTGTCACCTCCAGGGCTTTTTTGACCTGCGCCCCCGCAAAGGCGAAAGCGTCGGCGTTACAGCTCGTGGCGGCTCCGTGCATGAACCGGGGATTGCCGAACATGTTGGCGGTGCCCCAGAGGAGCTTGATGCCGGTACGCTGCTGTTCTTCTTTGAAGACTTTAACCACGGCGTCGAGATTAGCGTTGGTTTCCTTGAGCGTGGCCCCTTCGGGAGCGATGTCGCGGTCATGGAAGCAGTAGAAAGGCATCTGCATTTTTTCGAGGAATTCGAAGAAAACCCGGGCTCGATTCTGGGCGTTGGGTACATCGTCATTGCCTTCCCAGGGCCGGAGCATCGTGGGCGCCCCGAAAGGATCGGCCCCGGAAGCCCGCATGACGTGCCAAATGGCGGCACTGAACCGGAGGTGGTCTTTCATCGTTTTGCCTTCGACGAGTTCTTCGGGGTTGTAGAAACGAAAAGCCAGCGGATTGCTCGATTTGGGGCCTTCGTATTGAACGGTCTTGGCAACTTCGGGAAATGCGGTCATGGTGTTCTCCAAAAAAGATTTGAGTTAGCGGATTCAAACCGGTCCTTTCGCCGCCCGACGGATGTTGAGCGACATTCTTATGCAGTCATTTATACAGAAACCATAGTCATTTGCAAGCTGTTTACGGAAGAACCTGAGTAATCAATTCGAATGTTTTCGCGCAGAATACGTGAACAGTCTTTGAGATGTCTTTATATTCCCGGCACAACGACTTTGAGCGGCAAGCTTGGGTGGTCGACCATCTGGAAATCGACCTGGTAAATGTTGCGCAGATGCGCCGGGTCCATCAAAAAACGCGGATTGCCGTCGAAAACGATCTTGCCGCCGGAGAGGGCAATGACGTGTGTCGCGTCCAGTACGGCCCGATTGACATCATGGGTGACCTCAATGATCGTTTTACCGTGCTGTTGGTTCAGTGCGCGTAAAATTCCGCCGATCTCACTTTGGTGCCGGTAATCGAGGTACGTCGTCGGCTCGTCAAGGAGCAGCACGTCGGCCTGCTGGGCCAAGGCCGTGGCAATGTGGACCTTTTGCATTTCGCCGCCGCTAAGCGTATCCACGAAGCGGTTTGCGAGAGATTCAATGTCCACGAGCCGCAATGCATCGGCGACGATTTCCTGATCCGCTTTACCGATGGGCGAAAGCGGCGTAAGGTGGGGATACCGACCCATTTCGACAAGTTGTCGAACCGTAAACGAAAAGATCGGCTGTGATGACTGTTGGACGTAAGCGATCCGCCGGGCCAATGTTTTTTGCGGGATCCGCCGCAGGGGAGTGCCCTCGAACTCGATCTCGCCGACCCATTGTGTAACGATTTTATCCAAGCATTTCAGCAGCGTCGACTTACCCGCCCCGTTGGGACCGATCACGGCAAGGTAATCCCCCGCGGCGACCTCGAAAGTGACGTCGTCGAGCAGCGTTTTCGTGTCGCGGTGCAGCGTGAGATTTTTGACGGTGATCATAAGTGACCTTAAGGATCCCAAACGCAACCTGGGGGATCGCGTCCTTATTTCTTCGGTTTCGGCGGTTCCTCGGCCACGACATCAACGGTGTGTTCCTTCCCGTCTCGCTGATAGCGGATCGCCAATCGATCACCGGCATAGCAGGATTTCAAGACCATCGTGACCCGTAAGGCCGAATCGGTTTCTGAGTCATTAATACCGAGGATTTTATCCCCGACTTTCAGGCCGGCGCCGCCTGCCGAGGAATCCGGGGCGACCGTATCGATCACGGGCTCCCCGATGAAGGTCCGGTTCTCTTTGAACACGAGCCCCACGAAGCCCGGCTCAAGATCCTTGCCTTCTTTCAGGCGGCTCAAAAGTGCAAGAATGTCGTCAAAGGGAATCGCCATGCCTACACCGGCATCGTAGGTTTCCGCACCCGCCGCAACGTCGCCGGACATCATCGACAGCGGAGCAAGCAACCCGATAAGCTTGCCGTTGCGGTCGATCAAGGGACCGCCGTAATTGTTCGGCCCCACCGCGGCATCGGTTTGAATCGCCTTGCCCCAGATACGATCCACGCCGCTGATGACGCCCCGGGTGACGTTCGGCTCGTCCGGCGAAAGAGCCGCGCCCACGGCCAGACAAGGTTCGGCGACGACCAGCGTGCTCTTGGGGCGAACCGATTCCGTCAGATCGCCCTCCGGCAGGAAACCGGCGTCGAGATTCTCCACTTTGAGCAGGGTGAGCATCCGATTTTTGTCCGTGGCGATCTTCCGAGCGATCTTTTTCGTGCCGTCGGGAAAACGCAGCAGGATCGATGCCGGATCGTGCAGGAAAAGAAAGGCGGCCGTGACAACGTAACCATCACGGTCGAGCAGGAAACCGGTGCCGGAACCTTCGTTGGCAAACTCGTCGCCGACTTTTTCGTGCCCTCCGATCGTGTCGATCCGAACAAGTCGGAGAGCCACGGAAGTCACCGAGGCCCGCAGGTGATCACCTTGCCCCTCTTGGGCGTCGAGAGAGTTTCCGCAAGGGATGATAAGCAGGATAAGGCAGAAAGGGATTCGCAACATGGCCGGACGTGGAAAAAGAAGCGAAAAACAGGGGGTATCAAATGACGAAATCGAAGACGCGACCCCCGCCATTCTACGCCATCGCGGCAAGATATGCCAGCCCCGAACGTCAACGTGCGGGATCGAAGGTCCGTCCGTCTTATTCGAAAAGCAAAAATCCGAAGCCTTCTTCGAGATCGAAGGAATTTTCCGCGTTCCAACATTCGACGCCCACTCCGGGGACGATGCGGCGCAGGGCTACGGTCCAAACGTCGCCGGGCATCGGGAAGCGGTCCGTGAGCGATTCCAACGGAATCGCCGCTTCGACGTACCAATAATCGTCGTCCTCGTTCAGCGGGCGGGAAACCGAGAAGCTCGGATTCCAGGTCTTGTCCCCGCAACAGGAATCGACGACCCAGCAGCGGGAATCGAAAGTCAGATTATAGTTCGTTCCATAGTCCCGATCCAGGTCGAGCAGGATTTCGATCCGATCCTGGTCGCTAATGTCGGCGTCGCGCGAGCGGGCCTTTTCCACGACGGGCGGATATGAGAACCCGGCGACTTTTTTGCATCGAATACCGATGAAAAGATGCTCTTTATCGTACATGAACATGATCTGCGTGCCGAAATTCTTCGAACGTTCGGCCAACTCGCTTTCGCGGCGCAGTCCGGCGGTCCGGCGGCCTTGGATTTCCGGTTTGAGCATTTCGGCCAGCCGGCGGCGCGGTTTTTCCGGCGTAAACGAATAGAGATGGCTCTTGAACCAAGCCCGGTCGTCTTCCTTTTCGAACAACCCGTCCAAACGCGGTTTCGTCGCCGCATAGGAACAGCGGATTGACGGCAACGGCAATTCCTGTTGCTCCGGTGGCATGGATGATTTATCCTCGATGGAAAGCCAAACTTCGGCCCGGGCCCGCATGCCCCAGACATCGTCGAATTTCAAGCCGCCGCGCGACCGGAAATATTTCAAGGCTTCGTGACCGAACCCTTTACGGCGTTGGGCCGATGCCAAGGCAAAACGAACCTTGGGATCTTCGGCGGCTCCGGGATTCTGTTCGTCTAAATGCCGCCCGAGCGCCATCGCCTGTTCCAATCGAGGGTCGACCCGGTCCCGGTCCACGGCCGCGCCGCGTGCCGCCGAAGCGACCATTGACGCACGCTTGCCGTCGTGCTGGAAACTGACCTGTGAGTCACGCCGGATACTGCCCTGATGCGTCCGCCAGGCGATTTCCTCGGCGGAATAATATTGGACGAGCCAACGAAACGCGTCCCGGGCCATCGGATGGGCGGAGTAATTCCGTGCCAAAATTTCGTAGGCTTCCCGGGCGGCGTCCCAATCGCCGTCGGCTTGCCGAAGTTTGGCCATTTCGAGCAGGGATTGAACGGCTGCATCCTGGTCGATTTTTCGAGTGAGTTCGTTTACGCTGGATGCCAACCGGGTCGCCAAACCGGACGGGCCCGACTTGTCCGTTTCCTGGCTTAAATGCCGGATCGTACTTCGGGTTGAACTGCGGTGTCGCATCCGGAGCTCGATTTCGTCCCAATAATCGGCGTAGGATCCGTACAGGGTCCGCCGGGCGTCACAGCCGGGGGCCAAGTCGATTCCGGCGAAGAAATCCTGTCGACCGGGAACGGCGCAGACATCATACGCGGTGGCAAATCCCAGGACCGGCGGCGAGGCGTTACCGCTGAAATCGATGAGGCCGCGCGCAACGAAAACAAGTTCGTCCACGGCTTGCCCCAATCGGATCGACGGCGTGGTCGCGGCAATGTTCACGTCGCCGAACCGCCCGTCTTCCAAAGCGTAATGGACCTTCTTGACCTGCCATGGCGTCAAGCCCTGTTCGGTCAATTGCAGCGGATAAGCCGTGGAATCGCCGGCCAGTTTGATCGCTTCCATGACTTCGCGCAAGACGAATTCCCGACTCGGATCGCTGCCGGTCGGCATTCCGGAAGTCAGGATGATTTCCGGCTTCCATTGCCGAATGGCCGCGACAAGACGTTCTCGCAATATCTTTAAGCTTTGGCCATCGTCAACCTGCTTGAGATGTTCAAGAAATTGCCGATAATTCGTCCGAAGTTCCCGACTCGGCAGGGACAACGCGCCGAGATTCCAGGCTCCGTTGGCCCCGGTGCGGACCATGGCTTCATGGAACCTTGTCAGCGTGGCCGGGTGTTCCGGTTTGTTCTCGGCCCGGAAAAGCAGCAGGGTTCCACCGAGAAAACCCTGGTCCGCACAAAGCTGGGTAAAAGCTTCCAAGGGAACATCCTCGGGCCGGGCGAACAAGCCGAGGACGGCCAGCCGGGCGCCGCCGGTGCGTTGGAGCGTCCAGGTTTTACCGCCGTTTTCCGTTTTCAAAATCGTTCCCAAATCGCCCACGGCATAGCCGGTTTTTTCGTCCGTAAAAACGAGTTTATGGATGGGAGCCGTAATGCCCGTGGACGCGGCCGACCAGGTCACGCCATTGTCATCGGAACGGTAAATCGAAGTGCCGGGACTGCCTGCGACCCAGAGCGTTTTTCCACGAACGGCCAGGGTGTTCAAATCGACCAGCGAGGCCGTATTGGCGGCCAGCCTGCCGGGTGTGACGCTCCAGCGGAAGCCTTGGTCGGTCGTCGAAAGAACCAGGCCGCCTTCACCGACCATCCAGCCGTTCACGGAACCGGCCGGGGCGCCCTTGACCGAAACAACGCCGGCGGGACGAATTTTTCCCAGGTCGGGCGTTTCCGAAAGGTAAACGCGGTCCCGGAAAATCTGCGGCGTTCCGTTGATTCCGACACCGAACCCGTTTTTTTCGCTGTCAAAACCCACGGACTTCCAACCTTCCGTTTTACCTTCGTCGAACGGTTTCCAAGTCTGGCCCGCATCGGAGGACAGAAACCGGCCACCGGGATAACGCTCCGACGATTCACCGACGAGCAGGATTCGGACCGAATCAATCGCGTGAATCTGACGCAACACGGGAAAGTCGGCTTTTTCGTACAGCGACCAACGGACTCCACCGTCGTGGGTGGTCAAAATCACACCGCGTCCCTGGGACGAAAAAGGGTAATGATATCCGCCCACGGCAATTCCAATGGACTCGTTCAAGAAAGTAACGCTGTAAAGCGGGCAGGAAATCGGCGTTTCCTGGAGCGTCCACTGTTTGCCGCCGTCGCGGGTATTCCAGATCACGCCCCGATCTCCCACGGCCCAACCGCAATGAGGCGAAGTGAAGTAAACGTCGTTGAGCCGAACGTCGGCAATCATTTCGTGAAACGGAGTCAAAGGAACCGAACCCGGTGCAAGGGTGTTCGGGATGAAATGGGCATTCAAAGGATCTTTCGGGTCGCCGCCGAGCTGAGCCGGTCGCGGCGGAACGGTCGAGGGAAGTGATGCGTTCAGGCAACCGCTATCGGCCGGACCTGCTTGGTAGATCAAATCCTCCGATGTGGCAAGTGGATCGGGGATCATTCCGAGTCCGCCGATGCCTCGGTCCGGTTCGAATCCCTCGGCGATGGGAGGTGGCGTAGGCAAACCCGCTTGCCCTTGCATATTCAGAGGTTTCGTGGTTCCATCGGGCGTGAAATAGACGCCCTGCTCCGGCGTTCGCGGCGGGAGAATCGATTCAGGATCGAAATTCGGCGGCGCTCCCATAGGCATTCCCCCCGGCGGATATATCGGTTGCGGAGTGGCGTTTCCTTCCGCCAGATCATGCTGCGCTTTCCGTTTTGCCGCCTCGGGATTCTGGGATAGATAAGTGTTCTTCAGGTGGCCGAAATGGGAATTCTGCGCCCATGCCGGAATACGGACGGTGAGGAAAAAAAAGCCGAAAATCAAGGCACTTAGGAAGAATTTTTCGATCTTACGATGATGAATCATAACAGCCTCGGCGAGAACTCAAAATGGAAAAAGTTTTACGGCGAAGACTAAGAAAAAAAACGAACCGGGTCAAGGCAGGTTTTTCCCTTCGATTTTTGCAGCCTTGACAACCTTGGTCGAGCCGGGAACAATAGGAGCCATGTCGCCGCTCATTCAATTTTTCGCCGCTTCCAATTCGCACGCGGTCCGTGAACTGCAAGTTCCCCCTGAAACTCCGCTGGCCGAAGCGGCTTCCGATGTCGGTTGGGCACTGCGCAGCGACTGCGGTGGACGGGGAGTTTGCGGCAAATGTCGAATTCAGGTCAACGGTAAAGAACGGCTTGGCTGCCAGGTCATCGTCCGCGAAAATATGACCGTCGAAATTCCCCGGGCGTCGCTGAAAACCGAATCCACGGACATTGTCGTCCAACAGAGGGATTTTCTCGATCAAACGGTTCAGGCCCGAAACCCTGAAGGTGGCCACGGTTATGGAATCGCATTGGACCTCGGTACGACGACCCTGGCTGCCGAATTGCTTGAAGCGGCTCCGTCGGATTCGGCCGAACCGATCCGTTTCCTGGGCGTCACGTCCCGGGCCAACCCGCAACGGGAGTTCGGTGACGATCTCATCTCACGGATTCAGAAAACCATCGAGGAGCCGATTTCCTTGATCTCGATGCAGGAGCAAACGCTCGAAACCGTGACTGAAATGATCGCGGAGCTCTCTACCGCGGCGGGACTTCGACTTTCGGATATTTCCCGTATTTCCATTGCGGGAAACACCGTCATGGAAAACCTTTTCCACGGCATCGACCCGTCACCGCTGGGTCGAACTCCGTTTGAACCGCCGATTTTCGAGTTTCCAGCCCGCGACGCGGCGAATCTCGGCCTGCCCATCGCGGCAACGGGCATCGTTGAAACGCTGCCCATTCTCGGTGGATTCGTCGGCGGCGATTTGACCGCGGGTATTTTGGCGACCCGGCTGCACGAAACCGAGGGGCCCGCCTTTCTCATCGACATCGGAACCAACGGCGAGTTGGTTTTGCAGTACGAGGGCGAAATTGACGTCGCGGCCACGGCGGCGGGTCCTGCTTTGGAAGGCGGCCGAATCGAATTCGGTTGCCAAGCCGTCCCGGGCGCGATCAACCACATTGAACTTTACCCGGATGGCGGCGTGGAGTTTTCGACCATCGCCGGAAAGCCCGCCCGGGGACTCTGCGGTAGCGGTTTGATCGACGCCGTCTCCGAACTTTTGCGGCATGGTCTGATCGACCGGACAGGCCGATTTGCCCTGAAACCGGATTCGCCATTTTTGGCCCGATGGAAGATCGTCGACGGCAAACCGAATTTTATCCTTGCCGAGGAAAGCCAATCGAGTCTCTGTGAATCAATCCTGCTCACACAGCGGGATGTCCGACAATTCCAACTTGCCGTGGGCGCGATTCGGGCCGGCATCCAAATTTTGCTCAGGAATCGGAATCTGACGCCTGAGCGAATCAAACGCTTCGACGTCGCCGGCGGATTCGGCAGTTTTATCCGACCCAAAGCGGCACGCCGAGTCGGTCTTTTGCCGAAGGAAATTCCGCTCGATTATGTTCGGTTTTGCGGCAATACATCGTTGGCCGGGGCCCGACTAACGTTGTTCGATGCCGACGCCCGGGCCGAAGCGTTGACCTTGGCCCGGCGGGTTCGGCATCATGATCTGGCCGTCCAACCCGACTTCGCCGCCCTTTTTGCGGAAAACATGCTCTTCGCCGATTGACAACGGGGATGGGAACTCGGACAATGGAGCGGTGTCGTTCGTGCGTGCTTTGCGGCTAAACGCAAGCGATTGTGGATTCTTTTCTAATTTCTCCACTCAACTTTTTCCAGTGGCTCCGATCCGGTTTTTCTGTAAACGCTGCAACCTGATGATGAAGATCGGTTCGTCGATGTTCAGA